>CALLPZ010000204.1 GCA_938015405.1 uncultured Pseudanabaenaceae cyanobacterium | reverse complement strand
GAGAAATGATGGGCTCCCACACGATAATTGCGATAGGCCGTCAAGATACGACGGAGATTGCCCTTGACCTGAGCGTCAATTCCCGAAAAGATTTGTAACAGTGCCTCTTCTGCCTGGCGAATATATTGACCTCCAGAGCTGTTCATCAATTCCCTTTTTACATTCTTTAAAAGCGAGACGAGCAGCGAGCGACCCCAGCATGCTTCACCCAAGATGACAGTCGTTTGCTGCACAACTACTCAGTATGCGGCAAGGTGGCAGCAGCTTGAAGTCCGCTCCAGACCCTCTGGTATCTAGGTCCCAGGAATCGCGGTTTTTCGTTTAATCGCCCCTGTGTTCCAGGTAATGGATGCTTGTTGTCTTCTCCTTTTTTAATGACTGCTGTAATCTCAAAACCCCCAACGAATCTAAAGCCAACTTGGCCGACAATCCTCTTCCTGGGAGGAATGCATGTGGCCGCTTTATTTGCCTTCTTACCCGGTAACTTCAGCTGGAAAGCAGTCGGTGTAGCAGCCTTTCTCCATTGGTTCACCGGTTGTCTAGGCATCACTTTGGGATGGCACCGGCTGATTTCCCACCGCAGCTTCAGCACCCCCAAATGGCTGGAATACTTCTTTGTGTTTTGCGGCAGCCTCTCCTGCCAGGCTAGCCCGATTGAATGGATTGGCCTGCATCGCCATCACCATGCCCACTCCGACGAAGAGATGGATCACCACAACTCCAACCTAGGCTTCTGGTGGAGCCATGTGGGTTGGATGTGCTACGACATCCCTGCAAAACAGCAGCTGGACCGCTACACCAAGGATATTGCCAACGATCCGGTGTATTTATTCTTCGACCGCTTCTTCCTGCCCTTGCAAATCTTGCTAGGCGTCGGCTTGTTTGCCATGGGCGGTTGGTCCTTCGTAATCTGGGGCATCTTTGTACGGCTGGTAGCGGTTTACCACTGCACTTGGTTTGTCAACAGCGCCACCCATAAGTTTGGCTACCGTAGCCATGAGTCCGGCGACAACTCCCGAAACTGCTGGTGGGTCGCACTTCTGACCTATGGCGAAGGCTGGCACAACAACCACCATGCGTTCCAATACTCTGCGCGTCACGGCTTGCAATGGTGGGAAATTGACGTCACCTGGATGACCATTCGCTTCTTGCGAAGCCTTGGCCTTGCAACGAAAGTTAAGTTGCCGAACATCTAAGGATTTCGACTAACTAAGAGCCTACAAAAAAGAGCGGTGCCTGTAGCACCGCTCTTTTTTGTAGGCTTATGGAAATTTGCAGGCTCTGACGGCGTGAAAGACCGCTTTCAAACTCCATTCCCGAACGACGAACAGCCCTTTTGCAACTAGCGAAGCAACGGAGCAATCACAGGCTGGGGCATCAGCTCTAACCCCAACAAGCGGAGTATCTTGACCTCCAGCTCTCGTACGGTTCCCCAGGTGTGAGGCAAAGCATCACAGGAGAAACGCCCCGTCGAAGCTGCATGCACCTGGGCTAAAGTATTGAGCTGCTGGAAAACCCGATCAATTTCTGCATCTTCTAGATACAGACCTTCCACAACGGCATTGAGATCAGCATCCTCACTCGCTGCCAGCGCTCGGCCCGGTGCGGCAACAAGCCTGAGGCGATCGCGATATCGATGTAGCAACTGCCGAATGTGATATTGGGAAAACAGGGATAGAGCCATAGCCATAGTCGGCAAGACATCAGTGGAAGGAAATACAGAGAGATATTATCTCTGCAAAGACTTTAAAAGTATCACAGGCAACATTTTCTGCGATTCCGCAGTTTGTCGTATTTATTCGACCTTATTTGCACAATTGACGGCTTAGATGGGTGAGCACTCCTACAAACTCAACCGAAGTTTGCAATCACCGTAGGCAAGGGGCTTCTAGCGACTTTCAGCGGATCTCCCCATAGGTCGATCCTGGGAATCATGTTACGATCCAACAGTTTTGAACAAGTTACTTCGTAATCTGTAACACTTTTCAAGATTGCCGACCAGGACAGGAACTGCATGACTACTTCGCTTCCGGTAGAGCCCCGCGTTTCCCAGGCGTTTCCAAAACCGATCGCACCTCCCTTAGACCCAAATTTGAAATTACGGACTGTTATTCAGTCGCTCCCACCGGAAGTCTTTGAAAAGGACCATGGCAAAGCTATCGGCATGATTGCCATCAGCATCGTCAGTGTCATAGCTTCCTATGCCCTGCTTGCAATTTGCCCTTGGTACCTGTTGCCTGCAGCTTGGTTCCTGACCGGTACTGCTTTAACAGGCTTTTTTGTCGTTGGTCACGACTGCGGTCACCGCTCCTTCTTCAAGAGCACAAAGGTCAATAACTGGGTGGGGCACATCGCCTTCTTGCCTTTGATTTACCCCTTCCACGCCTGGCGAATTCTCCACAATCATCACCACAAGCACACCAACAAGCTTGAGGAGGACAACGCCTGGACTCCAATGCTGGCTGAGACCTACGATAAAACGCCTAAAGCGTTGCAGTGGGGTTACCACCAGGTTCGCGGCTGGTTCTGGTGGATTGGTTCCATTGGCCACCAAATGAGCCGCCACTTCAACTGGAAGCAGTTTGAAGGCAAGCAGCGTGAGCAGGTTCGTTTTTCAGCCTTGCTCGTAATTTTCGCAGCGGCGATTGTGTTCCCCGTCATGTTCGCCACCTTGGGCACCTGGGGTATCGTCAAGTTTTGGTTCATGCCTTGGGTGGGTTACCACTTCTGGATGAGCACCTTCACCATCGTGCACCACACTGCCCCTGACATTCCTTACCGCTACGCAGCAGATTGGCATGAAGCAGAATCCCAGCTTGCTGGCACCGTCCACTGCAAGTACCCCGCCTGGGTTGAGTTTCTCTGCCACGACATCAACGTTCACATCCCTCACCATGTGAGCACTGGTATTCCTTCCTACAAGCTGCGCCAAGCCCATGCC
>CALLPZ010000203.1 GCA_938015405.1 uncultured Pseudanabaenaceae cyanobacterium | reverse complement strand
GCTCGCAAAATCATTCTGCTAGACCTGGATAAGGTCACGGGTACCGAGCTGATTGGCCTGGCGATAGCCGTACTCACCCTGTCCGTCAGCTACGGCATTATTAAAATGACAAGCACCAAGGATCACTAAATCGTGAGGATGCCTAGCGCGACAGCCATCGCCGCAAACGCAACTGGTTGGCAGGGGGAGGATTCAGTGACTGAAAATGTTTATCCCAGACAGAGTTCCCTCCTGGGAGGAGTCAGGGTGGGTTTGCAATGCTTGACGCTTGAGCCTTAGCGAACCCATCTCTGCTTCCTCCCGAGCAGAGAATCTACGTTGAGATATCCTTCGTGAGAGCTCACCTTAAGCAACCACAACAGCGGCCTGGAATCGCCCAGCATCACCGAGCCAATAGGTCGTTGTCGCCCCCTTGCCTTTCACTTCAATGGCACCACGAGACTGAGTGGGGTAGCGATCGCCAATGAGCTGCTGTGTACTCTCTGAAAGATGAATCCGTCCGGGTTGTCCATGGGATTCCATGCGACTCGCCACATTAACGGTGTCCCCCCAGAGGTCATAGATAAACTTCTTAGTACCGATAACCCCAGCCACAACAGGGCCAGAGTTGACGCCAATACGAATGCTGAGGTTGTGGCCCGTCCGCTGGTTGAACGTCTCAATATCTGCCTGCATCTGTTGCGCCAAAGCCACGATCGCCTCGGCATGGTCCGGACGCGGCTTGGGCAATCCACCAACCACCATGTAGGCATCGCCAATGGTCTTAATCTTCTCTAAGCCGAGCTGCTCGACCCGGGCATCAAAGGCTGAGAACACTTGATTCAGCAACTGCACCAATTCCTGAGGCGGCATCTGGGTCGACAGCTGAGTAAAGCCAACAATATCCGCAAAGAGCACTGTCACCTCTTCAAAGGCATCTGCAATGGGCTGATGTTTTTGCTTAAGTCGTTGGGCGATGGACTGGGGCAAAATGTTCAGCAGTAGTTTCTCCGACTTTTTTTGTTCGCTCGCCAACTGGGCTGCAGTTTGCTGGGTCTCATCCAGGGAGAAAGCGAGGGCTGAGAGCGCATCTCGGGTTTGTGAAACTGCAGGTCGAAAGACAAGCACACCTTCCAGCACCAGAACCAACAGGGTGACGGCCAACAGCATCAACTCCAGGCGTTTGAGGCGATGTATATTGCGAGTCACATCCTCGTTATAGGCTTCTAATGCTTCATCCAGCGCCCGCATATAGCGCTGCTCTGCGTTTGCCAGCAGACGGGGTCGAGCCTGCGTCGAAGACTGAGCCAATTGGGAGCGCCCTTTCAAAGGTTGTTTTATGCCGAGGGGGATCTGATGTGGCGAGGCATGCCGTAAGGCTTGGCGCTTCGGCGACTCAGAGGCCAGACGAGCTCTATTTCTGCCGAGGGGACGCTCCAATGCCGTAGTTTCTTGCTCCTCCGGCTGTTGAACTCGCACCAAGGCTTGATTGAGCTGCTGCCAGGTTTGTTCATAGACTGGCTGAAGCTGATTGACCATGCCTTCGGTATGGTGCTGACGATGGTTGGAGGCGAGCAACACATCGGGCGAGAGTTGAGTGATTTCCTGCCAGCTTACCTGAACTGCCTGGAGGTCATTTTCCAATTCCGCGATCGCCAATTCCTTTTCCACCGGATCGGAAATGCGGCGCAGGGCTCGTACCCCACGAATGGAATGACCCACCTTCTCCTTATGTTCCAAGGTGGTATGGATCACCTCTGCATCCAATGACTGGTGATTCAGCGCCCGTTGAATAAAAAACTGGCCCATGATGGAGAGTCCGGCGATCGCACTCAAAGACATCACATAGAAAAGCGTCAGCTGCTGAGTGATTTGATGGCGTTGCTGAACATGACCAGCCAGCAGGGGTGGCACGGGGAGGCTGGGCTTAGAAGGTGAGGAAGTCATGGCCATGGCTCAAGATAAGCGCTTAAGTAATCCCGCGAAGAAAATGCGGTAAATAGCGTTCTCTTTATTACTCCAGCCAAATCTCGCTGGCTACGGAAAATTTAGTAGCCTGTTACTTTTTTTCGACCTTCTGATGAGTTTTTATGAGGTTTTAGCCGCGATCGAAACTTATTGGGCCGCTTGCGAGTCAACCTAACCGTTTTCCATTGACAGGTTCAACAAACCTCACCTGTGCAGAGTCGAGAGTCGGAAGAGAATTGATGGCTGGCTTGGCTCCACCGCCGTGAGCTAAACCTCACGGCGGTGGAGCTCGAGCGTTAAAACACTCAACAGCCCACCAGCGAGGGTTGTAGCCCACTGGAGTGGGCTTTTGCTCTGAGTGGGAATAAACTCCCAGACTGCTTGGCAAGTGCTTCTTCGAGCGGTCAACACCAGGGTCAACAACAGTTACAAGCTAAACGTCTAAAACAATTTCAGCTCCCCAGCAGAGGTCATCGAACTGACATCTTCATCGGGGCGTTGCTGCTGATAGCGATGAGTTCCATTGGTTACAACCACATGACTAATCTCCTTCGCCTGACAACTAGCCAGAATCTCATTGGCCACAGAAGCAGCCATCTGGTTGAACTGCTGGGGAGGAATCTGACCTAAAGATTGATTCTGCAAATTCACTTGGAGAGTCTGAGTGATTTGATTCAAAGTTGCATAGGCATGGGGTTCAGCAGCCGTATTAAAACTCTTGACGCATTGCTCATGGCTCGTCGTCAGTTCCAGGGGAGTGGATACCGCCAGTTGAGAATCCGAAGCACCAGCAACCGGCGGAAGAGCCGAAATCGCCACATCGGTGGGCTGCTGGGAAGCATTAGCAGCGGTGGAAGCCTCTGACTCAATCGCACGACGGCTGAGGGCAATGGCATTGGGACGCTGTTCCAAGCGTTGGTTCTGCAACAAGTTATTCACCACGGAAAAACCTGAACCCAGGGCAAACATCACCCCAGCCACCATGGCCAAGCCCGTCTTCGTTTCCAAGGTCTTGGTACGGACTTGAGCGATCTCCCGCACCATGCGCACCGGAATGTCACGCGGAATGGAACTCCGCAAGTGATAAGGCGCTTCTAGATCGACGCTGAAGCGCTCTCGGGCACGACCATAGTGAAAACAGAGGGCATTATTGGAAATTTCAACCTTGTGAACCCAGCCCCAGGGCACCATCCACACCTGTAACGACTCTTGATCCTGCCGAGCACGACGTCCTTGTTGGGAGAGAGCAATAGCTCGCTGGTCCGTCAAAATCAAGCCACAGCTGCGATCGCGTTGGCGCACCGGCACCAGATTGACCAAGGTCTCATCCCCAGCCAAGGTATCCACCAAATAATGGGCGAGGGTCCCCAAGGTGTGATGCTGACGTTGCTTCGCCAATTTATGAAGGCGAGGATTATCCTTCACCGTCTGAGCAAACCAGCTACTTTGATCCGTAATAAATCTCAGATAGGTCTCGTAGGTATGGGGGGAAGAAGCCATGGGCGTTGCATCGGACGAAACGGTAGGAGATGCAACCGCCGTAGCCATAGCCGCTCGTGCAGCTAGCCCATAGGCGTTATCTTGTCCCAGACTCTGCTCCAACCTCTGGCCTGAATCAGAGGCAAGCGCTTCGCTTCTGGCCCCGGCCACAAGCGGGAAATGCTCCATGGAGAAAGGAACATAGGTATCTTTCTCTTCAGGCAGTTCGGTTTCCCAAGGATCTTCTTCTAGGTCGAGATTGAGGTCAAGATCAAATTGAAAGGGAACTGCAGGTTCAGTCTCAGCATTCGTATTCCCAGCAGAGATTGGGCTCAAGCTCGGATTGGGTTCAAGACTCAGAGGCTCAGAGGCCAACTCAGCTTCCTCCAGCTCCTCCGCTTTGGTCTCGAGCAAGCTGGACGAAGGATAATAACGAGAGAGATTGCGATCGCGTTCTGCTGCACAGGCCAAACGGGAAGCCTCGGCAACCTCCAAGCCAAAAGCTTGAGGAGGCAAGGCAGCTCGCCCGGCTAAATACCGATCGAGATCAATGACACTGATCCAGTCCGGAGTGCGAGAATCACCTCCCTCGCCCCCAGGAGGGGCATAGCCATAGAGCTTCACAGCCTCCAAGCCCGCCGTGGCAGACCCATCATCTAACTCTGCTTCCACAACGACCATGGCCAAAAGCGGGTCAGGGCAAATAGGGCCCGTCAGGTCCACGACCAAACAGTCCCCTTCCCGAGACACAGCAGCAGTTAAGCCCAGGGCTTGCACCGCCACTTGAATACGCTTCGTCAAAACCGCCAAGGTCATCGGTCGAGCCTGTAATGCTCCAGCCTGTCTTGCCATATTCCGAAGTCACTAGAGAAACACACCGACTAGCTTGAAAGGTGAAAGGATTGGTCTCCACCAACCCGACCCAAGCTCCCAATATCTCCTAGTGAATTCATGGATGAACCGGAGACTTTTATACAGAAGAAAGTAACACTCAGAAGAAAATAATACCGCTCTTCCTAGAAAAATTACTTAATCAAAGAAAAATGATTTTATACTTATATTCCTAGATACTGTTACTCCTAAACGCTGTCACTACAAGCGGCAGGCCTTTCGATTGGCATCATTCTGCGGCTGTTGCCAGGAATAAGCAAAATGACTCACGGTATCAATCTGGGATGACGTCGCCTGGAGAGCCACCATCTGCACCTCCAACGAGGGACGATTGCCATAGGACTTGCCCCAACTCCCGGCCAAGGCTGGCTGTATTCGAGTCCCAGCGGGAGAATTATTCAGTACCCGACGCACTTCATCCACAATGCAACTGGCCAAGCCACAATCGGCATAGGCCATGGGATGCCACTCGAGGCTAGGCGAAAAGCGCTCCCAAGGCTGCAACCGGGAATCGAAACCTTGCTTTCCAACGGTCTGGTTGGCACTGGGGAAAAACACAGCCCCGGCCTGAAGGCCATTCTCCTGAGCTGGCTTCACCGCCGCATTCAAGAAGTCCACCACCCCTTGGTAGGCATGGGCCACGCTCAGGAACCACAGGTCTTGCTGTAACTGCTGCTGGCGCTGCTTAATGGCCTTTTTATTCAGCTTGGGGGGAATGCGCCCCTGCCACATGGGACCGTTTTCCTTGGGATACTTTTTCATCACCTGTTGCAGGTCATTCGTATCCACGTAGCCACGATTCAAGAAGCGACGGATCATTTCTCGCCCCTGATTATTCGTGGCGCGTCCCACCAAGGCTTCCTTGGACGCGGGGCTGTAGATCAGCAAATCCTTGATATTGGCGGCCACAGAAGCTGCTCCACTGCCCCGGGGATAGCGAATATAGTCAAATAAAATCCCATCGGGGCGGCGCTCAGATACCTCACGCACGAGGTTTGCATAGTCACGGATGGCCTCACGGTTATAGGGATCGATAAAGGCTTGGGGTCCATCAGAGACCAATTCCAAACTGGTTTGTCCCTTACCGTTGCGAGCTAGCACAGACCCCCGGCTGGCCGTGTAGGACTCGCCAAAGTTCATACTGTACATCCAGGCATACACTTTCAGCCCCCGCTTGCGGCCCTTCTCGATCGCCTCAGCTAACAAATCCGTATCGGCATACTCGCGGTTACTCACCACCGAAGGCCAGGGTGTCGTGTTGTCATTCAGGGGCAGCAGGGCTTTGCCACTGTAGAACGTCTCCACATAAACCTGGTTGTAGCCTTGGTTCACCGCCTGGTCCAAGACCTGCTCCAACACGCCTGGCTGGATATCACAGGGATAGAGGCGCACCCACAGGGCCTGATTTTGGGGCCAGTTGCGACGGCGACATTCCTTGAGCTGGTCGCGATGCTCCTTGACCAATTTCTCGTAGCGCTTACTGGCCTTACTACTCCCCTCGGCGGTTTCTCGCAGCAGCTCACTCTTGCGGCTAATGGCCTCTGCTTCTAACTGACAAGCCAGAGGATCTCGGGTTTGAGCTACGGCGGGTTGCGTTAAGCCCAAGCCTAGATTACTGAGTCCTAAGCCTAGCCCCAAGGCGATCGCGCAGTGGCGACGGCCCTTGCGCTGGGGTTGCTGGCTCTGGGAACGCCCCCATGGAAAAACGGGGAACAGGGTAGATGACATCAACGGCTTCGTCTCAACAGAGTGAACAACAGGCCCTTGGGAATAGGCCAATGGAGAACTCCCTCAGCAGCCTCAATGATGCCGATGCATCTCAGGCATGGGGAAACCAGTTAGCAACGAATTTCCAGAGGGGCCAAGAAGCATCCGAACAAAATCATTGCAGCAGCGGAAATTCAGCAAAGGGAGCAGAGACTGCAGTGGGAATGTAGGAACCGTGAAGGTTAATGAAGATTAAAGCGAATTTCATGACATAGGAAAAGCGGGCAGCCATGGCAACCCGCTTTTCCTATGTCATGTTTTCCTTATGACCTGGGCGATGGAAAAAGGTTCCAGCTCAACTCCTCAAGGGAGCCCTAGTTCAGCCCATCAAGAGTTGACCGAGAGCTTCCTCAGTCGCCTTAACCGGTATTGCGCATGCCCGCAGCAATGCCGTTAATCGTCAGCAGGGCACCGCGTAGGAGTTCGCCTTTGCTGTAGCGCGATCTAGCCATGCCCATGCGGGTTTGGGACTTGTGCTGGCGCAGGCGCTTGAGTAGCGAAACCTGGAGGAAGCCCAGGGGCACGATGGTTCCGTTTCGCAGCTGCACCGAACGTTGCAGGCTGGGGTCCCCATCCAGCAGGCGCTCATGACGGGCAATGTTCAGCACCAAGTCTCGGGTGAGGTTGTACTCATCCTCGATTTGCTTGAACACCTTGCGGAGGCGATCGCGATCCTCAGGCTTGGACAGCTCATCCACGTAATGCTCGGCAATCTTCATGTCCACCTTGGACAGGGTCATCTCCACCTTGGAAATCACCATCTTGAAGAAGGGCCATTTGTCGTAGAAATAGCGCAGCAAGAGCAAGTTGCGTTCAGGCCGCTCATCCACAAAGGACTTGAGCGCACTGCCCACGCCATACCAAGCGGGTAGCAAGAAGCGGCTCTGGGTCCAACTAAACACCCAGGGGATTGCCCGCAGGCTACTCAAGTCTTTCTTGCCAGACTTTCGCCTTGCCGGACGGGAGCTGATTTGTAGCTGACTAATCTCCTCAATGGGAGTCACCTGGTGGAAGAAATCCAGCAAATCAGGCTGTTCATAAATCAACGAGCGGTAGTGGGTGCGGGACTGGACCGACAGGTTCTCCATGATGTCGTTCCAGGAAGCAATGTCATCAAAGCCACTGTGGAGCAGGCTCGCCTGGACCACCGCCGTGGTGATGGTCTCCAGGTTGTAGAGCGCCAGCTCGGGAAGGGAGTACTTCGATGCTAGAACCTCGCCTTGCTCGGTAATCTTGATACGGCCATCAATGCTGCGACTGGGCTGGGCCAAGATCGCCTCATAGGCTGGGCCACCACCCCGGCCCACGGAGCCCCCCCGACCGTGGAAGATACGGAGGGCAATGCTGTAATTGTCGGCAATGCGATGCAGTGCCTTCTGAGCTTTGTGAATTTCCCAGTTACTGCTGAGGAAACCGGAGTCCTTGTTGCTATCGGAATAGCCCAACATGACCTCTTGCAGCGGCAGGCGCACCACGGCGGCCTCTGCACTTTCAGCGGCTTCACCGTTAGCATCCGTGGCATTTTCAGCCTCAGAGCTGGCAGCAGCATAGCCATCCTTGAGCAGCGCAGAGTAGAGCGGCATGGAGAAAAGCGCATCCATGACTGCCGGAGCGCGACGCAAATCCTCTACGGTCTCAAACAGCGGCACAATTTGCAGGCCACCTTTGCCCGTCCCGGGGTCATAGAGCCCCGCCTCCTGGGATAACAACAGCACCTCCAGCATGTCGCTGACATCTTGGCACATGCTGATGATGTAGGTTGCACAGATTTCTGGGCCAAACTCAAGCTGCAATTGGCGAACCACCCGGAAGGTCTCAATGGTTTCCCGAGCCGCATCGGAAAAAGGCAACTCTGCAGGGGCCAGCGGTCGACGGTTCGACAGCTCCTTAATGAGCCACTCCACTCGCTCCGCCTCATCCATCTCCCGGTAAGGCTTGGGCAGAATCTGCAGATAGCTGGTGATCTCATCAATGGTGGCCGAGTGGCGGGAGCTCTCTTGGCGAATGTCCAGCAGGGCCAGGTTAAAGCCGTAGATTTCCACCTGACAGATCAGGGTTTCTAGCTCGTAGCAATTGAGCCCTGTGGCCTCAACACTGCGTTGGATCAGCCGCAGTTCTTCCAGAAATTCCGACCCGGAGTGATAGATCATCTCCGATTGGGATTCGGAGAGGTCTTGATCGAGCACATCCAGCTTGTGAACAATCTTGTTGCGGGCCAGGGTGTTCTTGAGGCGCTGCTTGATGTAGGCCAGCTTGAGGCGATAGGGCTCCTGACGATAGCGAATGGCTAGGTTTTCATAAACCTCAGGCATTTCAGCCTGCTCATTTTCCAGGGATTCCAAGAGCTCTGGCAGCACTTCACTCCAGTGGAGGGACTGGCTCAACAGGTTTTGCAGTTGACGCACTGCATTGAGATATTTATCGAGAACAATCCCGCGCTGGTAGCAGGCCGTTTGCCAGGTGACCTGGGGCGTGACGGAAGGGTTGCCATCGCGATCGCTGCCCACCCAGGAGCCAAACCGACAGAAATTCTGGTGGGGAACGGTCAGAGTTTTAAAGGCATCACCCAGGGCGCCCTGACAACGCAGGTAAAGCTGGGGAATAACGTCAAACAGAACCTCTTGGAAATAATGGAGGGTGTAATCCACTTCATCCAAAACAGTGGGCTTGAACTGATGCAGCTCATCCGTTCGCCACCACAGGCGAATCTCCTCGGTCATCTGGCGGCGCAACATCTGCACCTCCCAGGATTTGCCAGGATTAGCAACGCCTTGGTATTCCAACTGGTCTAGCTTGCGCAGGATCCCCACAATGCGCCGCTGCTTATCGCGGATGGTGTGGCGAACAATTTCCGTTGGGTGGGCCGTAAACACCAAGCGAATGTCCAGCTTCTCCAGCATGTCTTGGATCTGCTGAGGCGGAACGTTGAGCTGCTTGAGTTTGGGAAACAGCGTCCGAAAGGTCTCAGGCTGGCTAATGGGAGGACGCTGGTCTGCCTTATCCTGCTGATTCAGCCAGCCTTCATCGGACTCGAAATCCGCTGTATCACGGGCCGCTTCAGAGATGGGGTAGTAGCGATCTAAGAGGGAATCATTTTCATCCGTTGGTTCCAGGGCATCTGCCTGCTCATAGGCATCGCGATGCTGCTGCTGCTCGTAGTGCTGCTCAACGATATTGATGAGCTGAAAATAAAGTGCAAAGGCCCTGGCAGAGCGAATTGCACTATCTAAATCAAGTTGCTCCACCACATGGAGAAGGTCTTGCTCCACCGCTTCAGCTTGTCCCTCAGGCGAACTGAGGTCCCGCAATTGCGTCAACAGGTCAATCAACTCCTGTCCACATTCCTGGCGCAAGACAGCTTCCCACTGATCCTCCACAAATTTGAGGCGATGGCGCAGAGCCAGGTCATTTGAGGAGGTGGCGGTAGGAGTCACAGAAGGTTCAGACTGGGTGGAATTTGCAAGCAGGTCAAGGTTAGACGCGCCGTCCGGTGATTGCAGACTGGGGCTCATTGCAGCGGACTCTATCTGACGGTTACCCCCTGATTTTAAGGGATGGCCTGCGGTCAAAACTGTCGCGATATTGAATTGACAGCATGCCAATTCCCTGAGTTGAAAATTTTACCTGCCCTGTTTGGGGGTCTGCCCCCTCAAGCAGGCTCTCCATCACAGTCAAGAAAGCTACAACTAGAAATCTTTGTAATCCTTTCCCCAAGCTGCCCCTAGCCCACGGGTTCCTGCTGATAGCTGCGATCTCGGTAGCAAAGGAAGAGCACCATGGCCCAAAACACCAGCAGCTTAGAACCATCCGAAATCAACGTCGCCCACACCGCTCCTTTCCAGGAATAGACCGGAATCAGCCACAAATTCAGACCAATATTAAAGATTGCAGTCGCCACATTGACCCCACTGCGCCAGGACTGGAAACCAGCCCCCGTTAGACTATCGGCCGCGATCGTTTGAACCCCCAAAATTAAGACGTAGGGCGACAGCCAACGCAGCACGCTAACGGTGTCGGCATAGGCATCTCCTAACAACAGCGGCAACAGCGGTGCCAGCCAGATAAACCCAGCCGTTGCCAGAGCACCATAGGCCAAGGCCGCGGGCAGCAAGCGCTTACCCACGCCAAAACTGCCCCAAATCCCATTTTCACCATGCTTGAAATACCGCATGTAGGCATTGCTAAACAGCACATGCAACGGGATATAAGCCGAGGTCAAAAAGCGACTCCCCGCCGCGTAGAGCGCCGTTGCTTCAAAGGTCGCGGCACTGGCCAACATGGTTTTATCAATGTCGCCATTGACCTTATCGGCGGAATAACTCAGGGAAAACAAAACTCCTTCCTTGAGATTATTCAGCGCCAAAGCAGGCTTAACCTTGGGCATTCCCAAGCTGACACAGACTGAAACGACACAGTAAAGGGCCGTCACCACCGAGCTGATGCAGTACAGCCAAGCCCAAGTCGTAATCGTTGGACTCCAGCCTCCCATGACCAAAATAATCGCCGCCACGAGCTTATTCGCGGCATAGAGCACATCGTTCTGAGCCACCTGATAGAGCTTGTCAAAGGAGGCCAAAGCATCACCAGAGATATTCCACAGCGTTAAGCAGAAAATATCTGAAAGCAAAATCAACGAGACAATCAGGGGAGAGCCATGGTCAGCAAAAAACAGCTGGGAGGCCGTTAGACAGGCGACGATCAGGAAGCTACTGAAAATAACAGTCGTGAGTAGCGCATTGCCCCAATACTCTTGGAAACGGGAGCGATCGCGAGAGACATTCTTAATCAGGATGTCGCCACTGCCAAAGTCCGCAAAGGAAATCAGCAAGGATGCCATGGCAGACACCCCAATAAACAAGCCATATTCCTGAACCGTCAGCGCCCGCGCCACCAGCACAAAGTAGCCCAGCTGCATCCCCAAGCCACCGATGCG
>CALLPZ010000202.1 GCA_938015405.1 uncultured Pseudanabaenaceae cyanobacterium | reverse complement strand
TCGTCATCGAGGAACAACATGATGTCGCCCTTGGCTCGGCGGACGGCGTAGTTCCTTGCGCCGGGGAGGCTGGCCCAGTCCAGGGTAAAAAGCTTGATTTCGCCCGCCTCAGCCACTTGGTCCAGGTAGAGCTGGACGTCCTCTTGGTGGTTGGGCTTTTGGTCCACCACGAGGATTTCAAAGTTGGGATAGTCCTGGGCGATCGCATCTCTAATGCTGTCGCGCAGGGCTTCTTCCCGACCGTAGGTGGGGATGATGACGGAGATAAACGGCCAGTCCATGGGGATGCTGCTACTGCTGGGATGGGCGGTCGATGTTGGCAGTCAGATTGGAACTCAGACGATATCTGTCTGAATCAGTCCATGCTGATTTGCACCCTCAGCCCCTAGGATGCACGGAATCACTGTCGTTTTATCACCCCAGCTCTAATCGATTCACAGTAAGGGCTGGCCGAGGGCTGTAACTGCGACGTTCGGGCCATTTGAGCGATGCCCCATTCGATCTCTAAATCTGATAAGGTCCATCCCAATTCAGGGACTACTCCGTCCCTTTAATCGGTGCCGCCCCAACGCCAGACTGGATTTCCTTCCTCAATATTTTGGTAGAGGATATTGAGGGTGTAGTCATTGACATCGGAATAGCCGGTCATATCGAGGATGAAATAGGCATTGCCATTCTCAAAGCGCATTCGCATGAAACTGGGATTGGGCGAGCCCGCTTCATCCACTAGGCCTGCGGTGGCGACGCAGCTGCGGTATTGGGGCTTGAGGCGGGCTCGCCAGGTGGTGCTGAAGCGATCGCTGGCTTCAAATCGAGCTGGGCCTGCGATTTTGAACAGTTGAGCCAAGCCAAAGGCATCGTATCCACCTTCGCGGTAGGGGCTGGAGGTGGTAATGACGGTGACGGTCTCGGGGCAACGGCCTTCATCGTAGGTGTTGAGGTCGGTG
Source organism: uncultured Pseudanabaenaceae cyanobacterium (assembly GCA_938015405.1). Taxonomy (GTDB): domain Bacteria; phylum Cyanobacteriota; class Cyanobacteriia; order PCC-9006; family JAAUQQ01; genus JAAUQQ01. The sequence goes on along the minus strand of CALLPZ010000202.1, from coordinate 2,869 downwards.
TAAACCTTCAGGGTCTGAGTGACGGGTTGGGGCGCTTCCTCCTGGGCATGGACCGGAGATGGGTTTAGGCCGATGATCGCAGTGGCGGTGAGGCTGGCCGTTAATAGCCCGAGGCCAAAGCCCATCATGGCTGTGGGTAGCTGGTCCATGGTGTAGTGCTCCTTGTGATCGGCAGTGCAGTGAAGCGGGCTTCGCTGAGTCTTGCAGGGGGGAGATTGCCTTCGTTTCAACGATGGCTAAGGCTCAATGCCTACCAGTCTGTGATTGGGGGACCTGAGGGGAATCTCGATGGATGGGGAGATCCCAGCGGGAGCCTGGTCGCAAAGGGATAACTTCTATTGTTAGATAAATCTTGAAGGGATGGTAAGAAGTTTTAGATCGCTTAAAGAATAATCGATATGTCTATCAAGCGAAGCTGGCAAGATGGATGGGCCTGGTTCGGTTGGCAGATGAGACTGTGTTGATTGCTGTTTGCCGGGCTGTTTATTTTCAAGGGATAAGGGCTAGATGGATTCTGTCTTGAACTGGGAATCACTGTTCCTAGGATTGGGGTGGCTACTGTTGACCCTTCTGAGCTTGCTGGTGCCGATCGCCATGCTGGGCGCGGCGATTTGGGCAGCTAGACGATTGCCTCGGGTGATTGGTGGGGCATTGATTTTGGGGTCGTCTGTGACCTTGCTATCTGCGATCGCCTCAACGGTTGTATTTTCCCCGATGGGAATGAGCTGGATAGATCTGGGGGCTGCCTACTTCAGCTATATTTCTGTGGGGTTACAGGTGGTGGGTACGTTGGGAGGCTTGTTGTTTGCAGGCGGATTCGTGGCGTTGGCGTTGTGGCTGCCTGCACGGGAAAATTAGCTGCTCTGCTGGATTCAGATTGGTCGAGGCCCCAACCCTCACTGACTTAAGTTGTTGGCTTCGGGATCGCTTTGTAGGGCGATGTTGATGACTTTAGCCATTGACTGTGGCAGGGCTTGAGCTGAGGTTGCTGTAGCAATGCTGGTGGGCAGCGGCTTGCTGATATCGTGCTCACGCCACATGGAGTGGATGGCTTGGGGCTGGGCCGGGAGAGGCTGGAGCATCCAATCGCTTTTTTGTTTGAGGCTGGCGAGGCTCAGGATGAAGTGGGCTCGCTGTTTAAGGAGCTGAGGAGAGATGCGCTGCTGGTCTTGACCCCTGGAGGGGCTAGGGCTGACGGCTAGGTCAGGGCCGGTGGAGCAGTTGAGTGATGGGGAGAATTGCTCGGGAGGTGCTGCATTCCAGTGGACTTGGGGCAGGGGAGGGGCGGTGGTTTTTGGGGCGTTGGCGATCGCTGAATTTTGAGTAATGCCGTACCAGTTGAGGTTCTGGGGCGGGCTGGGGACGTGGCGTAGCAGGCTGGTCCGTTGCAGGTTGGTGCTGGAAGAGCAGCTCGCCGAGATTGCTCCAGTACTGAAAGGGATGGCTGGAGTGACAGGGAGTGTTAAGTTGGCGATCGCTACTGGGCTAAGGCCAGCGTAAAAGTTGGGACTGAGCAGACTGGCAGAGCCTAAACCCAGGCTGAAGCCGAGTGCTACAGAAAATCGTCGTCTCATGAACTTGGCCCCCCATAAATTGATGAGCTGCCCAATGGCGCCTTGCCAATATGTTGGCTGATGTTTTGGGGATCAGCACGGAATATCCACGACTTCTAAAGAAGTGGATCGTTCATGAATTGTTAATGGGTCGATTCCGTTATTTTCGTTACGGTTTTCGACGATTTTTGTTAGGAATTATGAATCTTTCGTCGTATCCAATCTGATTGGGTAGCGCTTCGTTTTTGTCTTTTGTTTATTGGAATGGGCAGTTTTGCCTCTACAGATTCAGAGATTCAGCCATGTGAATTGGGGATCAGTTGTTGAAGCTACAGAACGTCATTATTGTTCACTTCAACTTTTGTTCTGGATCGGTGGGTTGTTGCAGGCTTGCTAGCTGCGCGATCGCGCAATGAGGGTGACGCCGCTGAGGATGAGGGCGGTGGCGGCAAATTTTTGCGGCAGGCGCGATCGCTCGCCTAACCAGATGTAGGAACCGACGAGGCTAACCAGCAGTGAAGCGGTGCGCAGGGGGGTGACCAGGGAGACATCGCCGAGGCGGTAGGCCAGAAGGGCGAAGGTGATGGCGAGGCTCCAGGTAAAGCCGGTGATGAGGTAGTCGCGGCGGGGGCCGGTGAGCCATTCTTGCTGAAGCTGCTGGAGGGAGATGCGCTCTAGGCCCATGAGGAAGAGGCTTTGCAGAAACCAGTCGATGGCGAGGTAGAGGGGAATATTGAAGTCGCGGATAAAGAGGACTTCGAGGGTCATGCCGGTGACCAGGAGGGCAACGGCGAGGATGTTGAGACTGAGGCGTTTGTCGAACTGAAATTTTCCACGTTGTAATTGCAACACAAGGCTGGAGATAAGGATTAGGCCTGCACCACCGAGGCGACTGGGGGTGAGTTGTTCTTGGAAGACGGCGACGCCAACGCCGATCATCAAGATGTTGCTGAATTCGTTGAAGATGAGGATTTGGCCGTTGTCTTGGTGTTTGCGGAGGTGGATTTGGCTGCGGTTGAAGAGGGCATAGCTGATGGAGGAGCCTGCCCAGAGGAGGAAAGTGCGGGGAATGTAGCTGACTGATGTGGCGGTGTCGAGCAGGGGGATGGCGCAGAAGCTGACGAAGGCGGCGGCGAGCTGGGTGAGGATGGTGGCAGCGCCGGGGTTGTGGCTGAGGCGAGCGATGCGTTGTTGGTAGTGGGCGAAGGCGGCGCGCAACAGGATGCAGAGGCTGATGACGGGCCAGAAGGTGAGCATGGTGGGGGGCGTACCAGCGATTGCGGGGGTCCAGTTATTTTACGGTTTGGATCCCATTT
>CALLPZ010000201.1 GCA_938015405.1 uncultured Pseudanabaenaceae cyanobacterium | reverse complement strand
CATTCTTTTAATGGGGAGGCTTTGGGATGCCATCAATGATCCGCTCATCGGCATCCTCAGTGACGCCACGCCCAACTTTCCTCGCTGGGGCCGTCGTTACCCCTGGCTCATCGGTGCAACTGTTCCCCTCGGCCTCGTCTGTGCACTGCAATGGTGGGTGCCACCGCTCAGTTCCACTCATGTATTTGCCTACTATAGCGGCATCTCCATCCTCGCCTTTGCCCTCTATACCGCCATCCAAATTCCCTTGACCGCCCTCGCAGCAGAGCTAAGCCAAGGCTATGACCAGCGCACCCAATTGATGAGCTTTAAGTCTGCCTTCAATATCCTCGGCAGCATTGTGGGATTGGTCATAGCCCAGGTGATCTTTGGTTTAGTGGAGCAGCCGAAAGATCAATATGGATTATTGGGATGGATCTTGGGAGTCGTAATTGTGGGGGGATTAGCGATCGCGATCGTCGGCACCCAGCCCCACTATCGACATGTCCAGCAGCAACAGTTGCAAAAGCATCAGTTTTCCAGCCCATCCCCCGCCAAGGGACTCCCACCAAAATCCAAACTTCAGCTGCAATCGCTGGTAAGCAATGTCCCCTTTCGCTGGCTTGTCGGCCTCTACCTCTGCTCCTGGGTTGGCATCCAAACCACTGCTGCGGTGCTGCCCTACTTTGTTACCGGCTGGATGCAGTTGCCAGAACAACATTTTATTCAAATGGCCCTGATCGTTCAGCTCGCCTCCATCTTTGCTATTCCCTTTTGGAGCAAGCTGGCCCAGCGCACTAGTAAACAGCGCATCTATCTACTGGGCGCTCCCCTGGCGATCATGGGCCTGCTGGGGCTCTTCGCTGTGCAGCCGGGGCAAGTGCCTTTGATGTATGGCGCAGGTGGATTGCTGGGTCTGGGCCTCAGCACCTTTTACCTCGTGCCCTTCGCCATGCTGCCCGATGTGATTGATTTAGATGCGGTGAACAATCCGACTGGGCCGAGGCGTGAGGGGTTGTTTACTAGCGTGATGGTGTTCTTGCAGAAGACGGGGTTGGCGATCGCCCTCTTCCTGGTCACCGCACTACTGGAACGCAGCGGCTGGGTTACTGCCAATACAGGCGCTGAGGCCGTTACACAACAACCCGAATCCGCACTCCTCGCCATCCGCTGCTTGATGGGGCCACTGCCAGCGCTAACCATTGTGGGCGGAATGATCTGTGCTTGGCTTTACCCACTGACAAGGCAACAGCACAACCAAATTGTCAGCAAGCTATAGCGCTCCATCCGCACAATCCGAGCTTACTATTCTGCCGCTCTCCCTAGCTGTCCCGGCGTGAGCTGTAAATACAACCCTGGTACCACTAGCAAGGCGATCAACGTCGCCGACAGCAAGCCAAAGATGATCGCCATACAGAGGGGGAACCATTGGGCATCGCTCAGGGCCAGGGGAATCAGGCCCATGATGGTGGTAATGGAAGTGGTGAGAATGGGGCGGAGGCGATCGCTAGCCCCAGCCGCCGCTGCATGGCGCACACCCAGACCCTGCTTGCGCCGCTCATTCATGGTCTCCACCATGACGATGGCATCGTTCACCACAATCCCCACCAGAGCAATCACCCCAATCATGGCTGGGAAGGAGAAGGAGAGACCCAGGGCAAAGAAGCCAAACAAGGTACCAATCAAAGCAAAAGGAATGGTGAGGATAATGATGATCGGCTGGGTATAGGAGCCGAATTGGAGGACCAACACAGCGAACACCAAGAAAATTGCTACGACTAGCATTTGCCCCGCAGAGCCAAAGGTTTCGCTACTGGTATCGGCATCGCCACCGAAGCGATAGCGGTAGCCGGGGGGCCAGCGATCGCTATTATCCGCAGCTTCAGCGTCATACTGCATCGCCTCTAACTGAGGCGTCAGCTCCGCCAAAATCTCGGTGTCGTAATAGCCCTGTCCGGGCGTCACCTTGGCCAACACCGTCACACTCCGCTGGGTATCGCGGTGGGTAATGGACAGCGGCACTGCACCCTGCACAGGCTCCATCAGCGCCTCGGCGGGTAGCGCCTCGCCACTAGGCGTGATAAATCGCATCGTGGCAAATTCATCCAAGCGAGAGGGGCCACCCACATCCCCCTGGCGTGACGGCCAGCGGGTGCTGAGTCGAATATCTAAATCCTCTTGACCACTGCCGATGGAAAAGTCGCCCACATCGTTATCAATCATCAGATAGCGACCCTGGGCCCCCAGGTCATCTTGGCTAACGCCGTAGAAATTCAGCGCTTCTCGCTTGGGCACGAGCTTGTAATCGTCCCGCAGGTTGCCCAAGTCATCACGCACATCCATGGTGCCGGGAATCTCCCGCAGCCGCTGCTGAACCTGGCCCGAAATCTCCCGCAGTTCCTGCAAATCTTCGCCGAAAATCTCAATTTGGATCGGGTCTGAGCCACCGCCTGCGATGGGGAACGAAGTGGTCAAAACTGCGCCGGGATAGTCGCGGATAATTTTCTGGTCTAAATCAGCTTTGAGCTCCCGCACATAGTTGAAGGAGTCCTGGTTGCGCTGATTGCGATCGACGAACACTGCCGACAGACCGATGAAGTAATCGGCGTTGCCCGGCTTAATCTCGCTGGAGGCCACGAGGTTACTCCGCTGACCCACCAGTTTGACTACGCTCTGGAAGACGGGCTTCGATTCGCTAGCACTGGTATCGCTGTAGTTTCGTAGCAGCTCCCCCATGCGATCGGCGACCTCCTGGGAGGTCTCCAGCGTCGTCGCCGGTGGCATCTCCACATTAATGCTGAGCTTGTTGTCGTCGCTAACCGAGAATAGAGAGCTAGGCAGTTGACTAAACAACAACACAGCACAGACAAACAGCCCCAACGCCCCCGCCGTCCAAAGACGAGCCACATGGCGATTGGGCACTGTCATCCGCAGGCTCCAGCGAGAAAAGAACGCCGAAGCCTTCTCCGTCAGACGATCCACATAGGTCTTAGAGACTCCCTTGCCCGCCTGGCTACCCAGCAAATACTTCGACAGCGGCACCACCGCGAGCAGCGCCAGCACATAGCTCATCACCAGGCAGGTAATGGCACTAATGGGAATCAGCCGAATAAATTTGCCCAGCGTGCCAGAAATCGCCATCAGCGGAGCCATGGCTAAAATCGTCGTCAACTGCCCGGTAAAGGCTGGCGAAGCATAGGTTTTGACCGTTTCGATCGCGGCCTCGGGAAAGCTCAATCCCTCAACAAAAATGCCTTCATGCAAACCTTCCAACATCAGAATAAAGACATCCACCAGCAGCCCCAAGGACAGAATCATGCCCACAGTGACCATGCTGTTGAGCGTATAGCCCATCATCCAAATGATGAACAAGGCTCCTGCAAAAGTCAGGGGAATGGCTAAGCCTGCAATCAATGCCTCTCGCCAAGTCAGGGCCACGAACAACACAGCAAAGACCAGCAGCGATGCCTGCAAGACGTTGCTGCCCAAGCTATTCAAATCCGCTTGGATCGTATTGGCATCGTTATTCAAGACCTGATACTCCATGCCATAGGGCCAGAGATTCTGATCTTGCTGAG
>CALLPZ010000200.1 GCA_938015405.1 uncultured Pseudanabaenaceae cyanobacterium | reverse complement strand
ACTGCTGGAGGGAATGTGGACCCATCCTCATTGTCCGCTTCCATGCCTGTTGCTGGCTTAGAGGAAGGTGATGAACGGTTGCCGGGACATCCTACGGATGTTGCTTCGGTGATGGCTGCCATGTCGAGTCTTCAGCCGCCTCTGGGGGAAAGTGAGGCGCAAGTGCCTGCCTTGGATGCTCCGTTAGAGTCCCACCAACAAGTGGAAGAGTCTGAAGCAGTTCATCCTGCTAGTCGAGCTGCTGCAATGCCCAGCCCGCCTCGCTTAACAACGCCTATTCCTGCAAACCCTGAGGGTGGAGGAGATGAGCAGGGGGCGGATGAGGCTTTTATTGCTGATTTCCCGATGGATATGGTTCGGCCTGGGGCTGGTCTCCCGTCCTCGGCGGTTCAGCAGGGCTCGGTTCCAGCGAATGACCCCTCTTCTTCGGGGCGCTCTGCTCCCGTGAGCTTTGATGTGAATAGTCCTGGGCCCGCCCAGGGGATGTCTTTGGATGAGCTTTACGGGGCCATGGGACAGGCGGGGGCTTCGATGGATGCTGCGCCTGAGGTTGAAGCACCGATGGCTGCATCTCCTTCCGAGGCGGGTGGTATTGCTATGCCGCCGGGCATGGTGGATCGGCTTCAAGAGGAGATCGCTCCTCCCCAGGAACCCTTACCTGAGGTGGGTATCAGTTCTCCTTGGGAGGGAGAGCCGCCCACTACGATTGCGAGTTTGGCGGAGTTGACGGATGGAGTGGTGAGGGCAACCGCTGAGGATGAGGCGACGATGTCCTCCAGTGCCTCCTCCTTGTCGGGGGCTGTGAATCTGACTTCACCCACTGCTGGGGGAGTGGCCGAGAAGGCTGGGTTTGCGGCTGGTGCCATTCCGCTGGCATCGGGTCTTACGGGGGACAACCTTCCTCGCGAGACTGGGAATGTTCAGTTGCAGCGTAGTGGAGCCCTAATCGCTGTGTTCGCGCTGGTGTTGTGGGCGGTGCAGTATGGCACGGTTCAAATTTTGTTCCATGGGGCTGCTTGGATTGGGGATGGAGAAGGTTTTATCGCAGCCACTTGGGGCAGTGCGCTGGTGACGTTCTGGATTCGGATGTTGATGGTCCTGCCGTTCATGATTGTGATCGGGCAGGGGCTTTATCCGCCGCTGTTGCCGGAAATGCAAGCGGTGTTTCGCGATCGCGATCGCATTCCCCTGATCAGTATTACAGCCAGCAGTTTGTTCTTTTTCCTAGCCCATTTCCTGTTGTATGGGTCGATTGCGAGTAGCTCGGCGACCCCTGCAATTTCCCTGTTTTTCCTCTATCCCGCCTTGGGGCAATTTTTAGGTTGGAGTTTGTTTAATCAGCGGTTGAGCTCAGCTAGGCTGTTGGCGACGGTGCCGTTAGGGCTGGGGATTCTGTGGCTGTTGGTACTGTGGACAGCGCCGGGTGGCCGAGTGGCCGGGCTAGCCAGTGGGGTTTGCTATGCGCTGTTTTTGATGTTGACGGCGGTGAATGGACGTCGGATGCATCCGATGACGTTGACAGTCTTACAGTTTGCGTTGGCTTGGGGCTGTGCTTTTCCGGCGTTATTTTTTCTGCCTCAGGCCGTCCCGACGAATGATGTTGGCTATGTGGTAGCTTGTGCGATTTTGAGTGCGACGGTGGGATTAAGTCAGTTGTTCGGCTTGGCGGGTCGGCGTCGCTTGGGGGCTGGCTTGAGTGCAGTGGTTCAGGGGACTGTGCCGTTGGTCGTTGGACTGGCTTGTTTGTTTTTGACAGATGAGGTTTTGCCGGTCTCACAGGTGTTGGGAGTGTTGTTGGTCTCTGGTGGGGCGATCGCGTTGGGATGGCAGCGGGCATCGCGAGATCCTGTGGGGCGTTAGGGTCGTTCTAGCAACGCATTGACCCAGCATGACGACTGCCCTTAACTCTTGTGTCTTGAAATAAGCCATGTCCAGTTTCTACCTTGGTTGCGCGGTGTGGGCCTATCGCGAGTGGTTGGGCGATTTTTATCCCAAGGGCAGTAAGGCTGGAGATTTTTTACGGCTCTATGGCGATCGCTTCACAGCAGTGGAAGGCAATACGACGTTCTATTCGATTCCTAGCTTGGAGACGGTAGAACGTTGGGCAGCGGAAACGCCGGAGTCCTTTCAGTTTTGCCTCAAGCTACCTCGGGTTTATAGCCATGACGGCCCGCTGGTGCCCCACATTCAAGGGAGTCGAGCGTTTTTGGAACGGATGGCTCCTTTGGGGCCGCGCCGGGGGCCATTGTTCGTTCAGTTACCGCCTAGCTATAGTCCTGCATTGGGCAAGGATTTGTTGGCGTTTTTGGATGCTTGGCCAGATCCAGAGGATCCAATCCATATGCCGTTGTCAGTGGAGTTACGCCATCCCGCTTGGTTTACGCCGAAGATGAGCGATCGCATTAATCAGCGCTTGCAGGAGCGGGGAGTGGGGCGCGTGTTGCTGGATACTCGGCTGATGTATGAAGGGCCAGATAATCCCCAAGCTTTGTCCCAGCGAAAAAAGCCCAATGTGCCATTGCAGCCTGTGGTCACAGCACCCTTTACGCTGGTGCGTTTCATCACCCATCCCAATCCGGAGCGCAATCAGGTTTATTTGGCTGAATGGGCGGGGCGGGTTGCAGATTGGCTGGCAGACGGGATTCAGGTCTTTTTCTTTGTCCATTGCCCCATCGAGGCTCAATCTCCCGCGACGACGCGAAGCTTTCAGCGGCTTCTGGAGAGGGAGGTGGAGTCTCGGGGGCTGACGATTTCGCCCCTGCCTTGGGATGCGATCGCGCCACCGCCCTCCCAGCTCAGCTTGTTTTAACGGGCCGCAGCGATATGCTAGTTAAGCTGAGTCGTTGCAAGGCCTCTCGCGACCCCCTACTTAAGCAGCGCCTTAAGACAGGCCTTCACAACAACATTGATCCATGACCAAAGTCCACACCATCCATGTCCACGATCGCCAAAAGGGCGTGGACCACACCGTTCGCGTCCCGGAAGATCGCTACATTCTTCAGTCTGCTGAAAGCCAAGCAGTTGAACTGCCCTTTGCCTGCCGCAATGGTGCCTGTACGACCTGTGCGGTGCGCATTCTCTCGGGCCAAGTTCATCAGCCTGAGGCCATGGGCCTGTCCCAGCCTTTGCGGGATAAGGGTTATGCTCTGCTGTGCGTGGCCTGTCCTCGCTCTGACCTCGAAGTTGAAACCCAGGATGAAGACGAGGTTTACGAGCAGCAGTTTGGCCGCTATTTCGGTAAGGGGAAGGTCAGCTACGGCATTCCTTTGGAAGAAGAATAACGAGATGGGGAGGAGCCTGGAGCCGCGCAATATCTAACTCGCGCTCCCTAATGCCTACGCACAACCTCCCCTAAATACAGCAGGGGCATCGATGTATGCCCCTATCAGGGCGCAGTCTCTGACGCCGCAATCTCCGTTCCCCCACGAAATGCAACAGCATTGGTCCGTTCTCACCTCACTACGAGCTTGCTTCTGTGGCTTGTTGCTGGTCGTTTCCTTAGGTCTAACGAGCTGTCAGCGAGGCCTCAGACCTCAGGCCTCTCTTCGCTCAGCTACAGTGCAGCAAGTGATTAGTGGCAATACCTTGGAAGTGATTGTCCCGACCTTGGCGAATAATCAGCTTCAGCGAGTTCGTTTGATTGGCTTCGATGCGCCTACGCCTGGTCAGCGGCCTTGGGGAAAAGAGGCAATGGACTTTCTGCGCCAAGTCGATAAGGAAGCCATTCAACTGGAATTTGATCAGCAGCAGCAAGATTCCTATGAGCGTCTCCTCGCCTACGTTTGGCATAATGGCAAGCTACTCAACTTAGCGATGGTGGCTGAAGGCCATGCCCTGATGGATTCTCCGTTGCCTAATGTGCGCTATGAAAAGCAGCTGCGCCGGGCTCAGGAATCTGCTCGGCTTCAAGGCTTGGGTATTTGGAACCCTGTAAACCCTATGCGCCAAACACCCGATGAATTCCGCGAGCAGCGACCGAATTAGCCCGATTCATCCCCCTAAACTCTTAACTTCCCATTTCACATATGTCTGATTCTGCTTCCCCAAGCTTCCCCACTGGTGATGAGCTCCAGCGCTTTCTGGATATTGCGACCGAAGCGGCCATGGCCGGTGGAGCGGTTCTCCTGCGGTACTATGGCCAACTGACCTCGGTGGAGGAGAAGGGACGTCAGGGTGATCTGGTGACGAATGCGGATAAAGAGTCCGAGGCCGCGGTGTTAGCTGTGATGCTTCGCCACTTACCAGAACATGCCATCTTGGCGGAAGAGTCGGGGCAAAGTGCAGATGCTGAGGACAATGACTTTTTGTGGGCGATCGATCCGTTGGATGGCACCACGAATTACGCTCACCAATATCCCTTTTTTGCCGTTTCAATTGGATTGCTGTTTCGAGGAGAGCCAGTTGTGGGGGTGGTATTTGCTCCCTTTTTCAATGAGCTGTTCCAGGCTGCCAAGGGGCTCGGTGCGTTCTGCAATCGCAAGCCCATCCGTATTTCTACCACGCCCAATCTAGCGCAGAGTCTCTTGGTTACCGGCTTTGCCTACGATCGCCACCAGACGGATGACAACAACTATGCGGAATTCAACCGTTTAACCCATCTCACCCAGGGGGTTCGACGAGGGGGATCCGCAGCAGTAGATCTGGCCTTTGTGGCCTGCGGACGCCTAGATGGTTATTGGGAGAGAGGATTGTCGGCTTGGGATCTCGCTGCGGGAATAATTTTAGTAGAAGAGGCAGGGGGCTGCGTGACAGCTTACGATCAATCATCTTTCGACATCCGCTCCGGCCGGGTTTTGGCCACTAATGGCCAGCTCCATCAGGAGCTGAGCAGAGCTTTGCTTGAAACTCGCCCCCTAGGTCATCCGGATCAGTACCTAAACTCCTAGAGGAGTTTGGTAGCGTGACTTCACGCAGGACGACCTGGATGTTTGCACGTAAGCTTCAGCCATTGGGCTTAAGTGACGATTTTGACGACATTTCTGTCAAATGTAGGTCGATCCATTTGCTAGGTCCATCACCTACAATGCAGCACAGGTCTTTGTGCTCGCTGTTAGGAGGTGTGCCTGATTGCCTCGTTGGTATTCGTACTAAATTTAGTATGGGTATTTAGGGTCTCCCTTTCTATATTGGGTAGGCTGCAACTAGGTCGCCGTTAGCAGTGGACAATAACGGTTCAGCCTCCTATTGGATAATGGCTTCTAGGCAGGAAGGCCATTGAATACCGAGGGACCGGGCGATCGCCGGTGCGTTAGTCGGCTATGGCAGCCAGCATCTTAGGAAACTCCACGGTTTCACTTCAGATTCAGCTAAGGGACACATATGTCTTTCGAGATTAAAAAAGGCCTCTACACCCTCGACACCTTTGAAGATCACCACGCTGCCCTGGGCTTGCCGGTGAATGCCGATGCTTCTTTGGTGCGCAAGCGCTATTTGAGGATTGCTCGGAAGCTTCACCCGGACAGCATGGTGGGTTCTAGTGCCGAGGAGAAAACTCGCGCGACTGAAGTGCTATCTAAGTTGGTGAACCCAGCTTATGAAATGCTTTCTCAGGAAAAGAATCGCAAGGAATATCTGATCCTGACCCGTCTGAAGGGACAGCAGGTTAAGCAACAGAAGTCTGAGCTCACTGGGGCTTTAGGGGACGAAGCTAAGAAGCTGTGCAAGGCTCCCAACCTGGATGGTTCCTATAAGCAGATGGTGAAACAGCTCGCCGATCAGCAGTTCGATGAGCTAGACAAGCTAATTCAGGTGGTTGGCACCTTGAGCGAGTTGAATCTGGTCTATTTGATGCGCCAGCAGGGCAATGGGCCGTCCGCCGGGGCGTCATCTAAGCCTGCTCCCAGTCCTACCCCCGCAGCAGGTGCTGCGGCAGCTCGCCCAGGACAGCCTCCCGCTCCTGGTGCTGCTCGTCCGACGGGGACTGGTGACAATCAGCCCACCATTATTCAAACCCAGGCTCACCAAATGTCCCTGGCTGATGGCTATTTGCGCCGGGCTGAGGAATACCTCCGTAAGAAGGCCCTATCCCAGGCAATTTTGGAGTTGCGGGATGGTTTGCGGGCTGCTCCTAAGGACAGCCGCTGCCATAGCCTCATGGGCATGATTTATTTGCAACAGAACCAGGCCACGATGGCTAAGGTATCCATCCGCAAGGCGTTGGAACTGAATCCGAAGGACCTGCGAGCCATTGAAGGTCGTCGTAAGTTGGCCACCATGGGTCACAAGATTGAATTGAGTGGTGAGGAAAGCAAGGCACCGGGCCCTGGCAATAGTGCTGCTGGGAAGGGGCGTGCGAAGACTGGAACGAAGGCTAGCTCAAAGTCCAAGGGAGGCGGCGGTCTATTTGGCGGTATCTTTGGGGGTGGCAAAAGTAAAAGAAAGTAATGGTCTATCAGCCGCCCTTGGGGGCTCGGGATTTACTGCCCGTCGAGGTTGCCCAGCAGCAGTGGATTAAATCACGCTTGCAGCTGGGGTTTGAGCGCTGGGGTTACCAGCGCATTGTTACATCGACCTTGGAGCGTCTCGATACGCTTATGGCAGGGGGAGCCGTTCAGCGACAGCGCGTGTTGCAGGTTCTGTCTGATGAAGAGGGGGAGTTGGGGTTGCGCCCTGAGCTCACTGCTTCGATCGCCCGAGCTTCGGTGACTCGACTGGCTAAGGCCCCTCGCCCGCTGCGATTGTTCTATTTGGCCAATGTGTT
>CALLPZ010000199.1 GCA_938015405.1 uncultured Pseudanabaenaceae cyanobacterium | reverse complement strand
TGCCAAGGTCGGCCTGTTAGACGCAGATATTTATGGCCCCAACACGCCTAACATGATGGGCCTGAACGACGCCAATGTGGCTGTGGAGCAAGGTCCCAACGGTGAAATGCTGGAGCCTCCCTTTAACCATGGTGTCAAGCTAGTTTCCATGGCCTTCTTGATCGATCCAGACCAGCCCGTCATGTGGCGCGGCCCGATGCTGAACGGCATTATCCGTAAGTTCTTGTATCAAGTGAACTGGGGTGAGCTGGATTATCTCGTCGTGGATATGCCCCCCGGTACAGGTGATGCTCAGTTAACGCTGGCCCAGGCCGTGCCCATGTCTGGTGCGGTGGTGGTGACGACGCCTCAGACGGTGGCGCTCCATGATGCCCGCCGAGGCCTGCGCATGTTTGAGCAATTGAATGTTCCAATCCTGGGCATTGCCGAGAACATGAGTTACTTCGTTCCACCGGATATGCCGGATAAGTCCTACGACATTTTTGGCTCTAAGGGCGGGGAAAACACCGCGAAGGAATTGGACTTGCCGCTGCTGGGCTGCGTTCCGTTGGAAATTCCAGTGCGGGAAGGGGGCGATCGCGGTCTTCCCATCGTGCTTGCCGATCCTGAATCTGCTTCTGCCAAAGCGCTGACAAATATCGCTAAGCAAGTTGCAGCCAGAATTTCCGTACTCGCCCTGGGTGGAGGTAACTAGGGCTTATGTTGGGTCGTTCCTTTCGTCGCTTCTCCTGGAAAAATCTCTTTGATCCTCTCAAGGACATGGACTGGTGGTTAGCGGGGGCTGCGATCGCCCTAACGCTCCTCGGGGGTCTTCTCATTCGCAGTACCCAGCTTCATACCCGAGTCATCGGGTTTGAAGTGAGCTGGCTCCAGCATTGGGTCACGGGGGGAGTGGGCTTGGTTTTAATGTTCTTCCTGGCCTATTTCCGCTATGACAAGCTGGAGCAATGGCCTTGGATCATCTATATCCTGACCTGTGCCTCGCTGCTGTTTGTGAAATTTTCTGGCACCAGTGCTCTGGGTGCTCAGAGCTGGATTTCCATCGGGGGGTTTAATATTCAGCCCTCGGAGTTTGCCAAGCTTGGGGTCATTGTGGTCCTCGCGGCGGTCCTGGGTGAAGACGAGGCAGCGACAATTCCATCCTTGATTCGTGCATTGGTGATTTTGACCATTCCCTGGGGATTGGTCTTTATTCAGCCGGACCTGGGCACATCTTTGGTTTTTGGGGCGATCGCCCTGGGGATGCTCTATTGGGCCAATGCCAAGCCAGGCTGGATTATTTTGATGATGTCGCCGCTGATCTCAGCCATCTTATTTGGTATGGGCACTGGGAAAGTTTGGTTTTTCATTCCTTGGTTCGCCTGGTTGGTCTTTATGGGGGTGACTGCCTGGCGTAGCCTACCCTGGCCTCGCATTGGTGCCTTTATGGCCGTGGCACTCAATTCCCTTGCGGGAGGGTTGGGCTCTTGGGCTTGGACCAATGTTCTCAAGCCTCACCAGCGTATTCGACTGATCTCCTTCCTCGACCCCACCCAGGATCCGCTGGGTTCTGGCTACCACCTGATTCAGTCCAGCATTGCTGTGGGCTCAGGGCAGCTCTGGGGAACGGGTCTTAACCAGGGCTCCCAAACTCAGCTGGAGTTTATTCCTGAGCAGCATACGGACTTCATCTTCTCGGCTGTGGGCGAAGAAATGGGTTTCATTGGTGCGATGCTCGTGCTGCTGCTGTTCTGGCTGATCTGTTTGCGGCTGTTGATCATCGCCCAAAATGCCAAGGATAATTTCGGTTCGCTGATTGCCATTGGCGTTTTGGCCATGGTTCTATTCCAGACGTTTATTAACGTGGGTATGACCATTGGGGTGTCGCCTGTGACAGGCATTCCGTTGCCTTGGTTGAGCTATGGGCGATCGGCGCTACTTACCAATTTTATTGGCTTAGGACTCGCTGAATCGGTTGCTAACCATCGCCAGCGCTTTCGTTTTTAAGGGATGCCAGTCGGCAAGACTGCTAATTGAGCAGCATCGCAATGCCAGTTCTGACTGGCCTAGAACAGACGCTCTATGAGCGGGAATCCCCACTCCATTGCTTCGGCCCCCGCCTAGTCCTGTTTCCAGCCAGTGGGTATGTTAGGACTGTTGCATCTTGGACCGGGAGGGACACAACTTGTCAAAGTGGTTACTGCCTTCGCTTACCGGTATCATTCAGCGCGCTGAAACCCAGTCAGCTGCAGCTCAGTCTCAAGGGGATTCCCCTGATTATTTCTTTTGTGACGCTGCTGCAGAGAGTCATGCCGCTGGAACCATTCCGAAGTCTGGGAATCGTTCAAAGAAAAAACAGTCCACCCCAAAACATTGCACCGAGCATTCTGGTGAACATGGGAGCCTTCCTCTCACCAGTTCTCGCGGAAAGGTGAGAGCAGACAATGCCCAGGAATCTGCAAATCACCCCTGGGATGATGTCATTTCCTCTAAGGTCCCAGCGGCTCCCGTGCTCTCCCCTGCCCAAGCCGAGCAGCAATGGCGCAGTGCAGTGGCGACGCTTCAGGATTTACTCGAAGACTATATCGACCCAGAGCAGGCCAAGACGACTCAGGCAGTTGTGCTCTGTGGCCCACTCCCCCTCATTAGCCGGGCTGACCTGTATAGCTCGATGGCCACTTGGCTCTTTGCCTCGGATGCCTTGGCATCTCCCTTTGGGTTGGCATTACAGCTGCGCGGAGACCAGTCCGCTGAGGACATTAAGCCGTCTTGTTTGGTCTCGGTGCCGATTCTGGAACAAGATGCACTGGCTCAAGAGCAGTTTTGCCTCGTCATTACGGAAAAATTCGGGGTCGTCATGGCGCTGGGAGAAGATGACGCTGGTGCAGTGCGCTTCCAGTTCTCCTGCGATCCCTCGGTGTTGAAGTTATGTTGGCGATCGCTCCTCTTGCGGGTGCGCCTTAGCAATGCTCAATATGCCCAGCAGCTGGATCGCCTTTTTGATCTCTTTGCGCCGCCTGCTCCGGACTACCGCTGGATGAGCCGATTTACCCAGTTGATGATGCAGCATTTTGCGGTGATTTCCAGTGCCGCAACGGAGCAGCGTTTGGCCAACTTGGTGGAGCGAGTCAAGTCTCCTCTGGAGGTGGAAGAGGATGTGACCGCTGCTGGAGCCGATCTCAAAGGTCTGGATGTAGATTTACTACGAGCGATCGCCCATGAAGTGCGAACGCCGCTGGCTACGATTCGCACCATGACTCGGCTACTCCTGCGAGGCAAGGATTTAGATGAGCGGATGTCCAAGCGTTTAGAAAGCATCGATCAGGAATGCACGGAGCAGATCGACCGTTTTGGCTTGATTTTTAAGGCAACAGAGCTGGCAACTCCCCAAGCTGGAGAAGCGAAGCATCTGGCTGCCATGCCCCTTGCTCAGGTCTTCCATGCGGGTCTACCCCGCTGGCAAAAGCAGGCCCACCGTCGCAACTTGTCTCTAGAACTCAAGCTGCCGGAGCAGATGCCTATGGTGGTGAGCGACCCCAACATGTTGGACCAAGCCTTGACGGGATTGATGGATCGCTTCACTCGACAGCTTCCGGCTTACAGTCACATTCAGGTAGAGGCAACCCTGGCTGGGGACCAGCTCAAGCTGCAATTTCAGTCCATGCCGGATCCAAAGTGCAAACATGCAGTGGTCGAAGCTGCATCCCCCCCTCTGCGAAAATCCCTAGGCAAGCTGTTGTCTTTTCAGCCTGAAACCGGGAGCCTCAGTCTCAACTTGGATGTAACAAAGCACCTCTTCCAGGCCCTCGGCGGCAAGCTTCAGGTCAAGGAGCGTCACCTAAATGGTGAGGTCTTGACGGTGTTCTTGCCTTTACAGCGGGCAAGCTCGCCAGCGTAAAACAAATCGTTGGGCTACTGGATGTTGCTCCGGAGGGGCTGGGATGTGGTTGCCATGTTCGAGTCTCTTGGGTGTAAGCCTAAAAAATCGAGCCGAATGGATAATGGCTATAAGGTTAGATGTTTCGCCCATGACCTTCGACCTATGGCTTTTGACCCATCGGATTGCCTGATTTGACCCGACATTTGGCTTTGACAGAGCAATCGTTCTCTCTCTTGGCTTCAACCCACAATTTTCTATGCGTTTGATTCTGATGCGCCATGCCCAATGCCACAGCAATGTGGAGGGCAGGATGCTCGGTAATAGGGATGCGGCAGCATTTTCTGAAGTAGCTGGGCAGGAAGACTCCGCAGAGGAATTGACGGATCTGGGTAAATCTCAGGCTCAATCCCTTGGAGCTTGGTTAGCTCGGCATCATGTTGCTCCTACGCACCTTTACAGCAGTCCCTTGGCGCGTGCTCGTCAAACCTGGGCATTGGTGCAGCAGTATTGCGCTCCTGCCAGTGCACTTGAGATTAATTATGATCGCCACCTCATGGAGATCGATCAAGGCATCTTTACAGGGTTGACCTGGCCCCAGGCCTGCGATCGCTATCCCACCCTTTGTAAGGCTCTAGTACAGTCCCTGGATTGGCGACCTGTTCCGGAAGCTGAGTCCCCTGTGGATTGTCGTGAACGTGCCAAGTCCTTGATTGCTCAGTGGCTACAGCAGCACAGGCAGGAGGATTCCCTTTGGGTGATCAGCCATGGTGGATTTTTATGTCATCTGGTGAGCGAAATAATGGGGTGTGATCGGACTTGGGGATGCGCAATTGTACCCACTGGTGTGTTCGAGTTTGAGTTGGATTTATCTCGCCGATCCCAAGGACAAGAGAATCAATTCAATACTGCGCTGTGGAAGATTCATTGCTTCAATAGTGCAGAGCATCTGGCTAGTTTTAGTTAGGTGGAGAGAAATAAATTAATGGCTATTTTTTGTGAGAAAAAGTATCTAAAATGAATCGTTTTTATACTGAAATAGACTAGCGCTAGAGCCTCGCCGTGAATACGGTCGAAGCGCGAGGAGAGGGCCTCTACGGATAGTGAAGAATACTCATGGAGAATGCTGAAGTCTTTGTGTAGAGAGAATTTGATCGGGCTGTTGATATTGCTCTGTCGCTATTTTTGAGCGATTTTGAGGAGCTGAAATTCTTCTTTGAAAGGCTGTATAAAATAAATTTGCCAATTGGTTATCCATCGCATTTCTTCTCTGAGAAGGCTCTGTATGAAGGGTCATGCCCCTCTCCTCAGAGCATATAAATACGGTGATTTTAGGGTTGCTTCTATCTATGAGATTTAGGGAAGATGGGGTAGATTGTTAGTTAGCATCTACACAAGATCTGTCTGTTATTAAGTTCTGGTCGGTTGAATAAACAACTGAGTTATTGGACTGGCAGCAGATTGAAGCTTCCCTTGGGGTTATGCCTGGGGAGCCTCAGCTATTGAGCGGGGAATGACAGGGCGATCGCGCCTTGGTTCATCAGGGGAAAATGGGATTTGAAGACGGTATGGTAATCGCAAGTAATGACTCTCTAGTTGCCCCACGGATTGATTCCTCTACAAGCACGGAAGGAGACGTTGGTCTTACCTTGCCTATTGTTGAGGTCTTTCACTCCGTCCAGGGAGAAGGGCGCTGGGTGGGACATAATGCCTATTTCATTAGACTCGCGGGTTGTAATGTTGGCTGCTCTTGGTGCGATACCAAGGTCTCCTGGAATGAGAAGCAGCACCCGCCACGCTCCGTAGCATCTTTGGTGGCAGCAGCATTGGCTGCTAATCCCCATTTTGTTGTCATCACGGGGGGAGAGCCCCTGATGCATGACTTGACCGAGTTAACCCGCATGTTGCGGGCTGCAGGATTGGCGGTTCATCTCGAGACCTCTGGTGCCTACCCCATGACAGGCCGCTTTGACTGGATTACGTTATCGCCCAAGCGCAACCGGCCACCGGAGCAAGCGATTTATGCTTTGGCCAATGAGCTGAAGGTCGTGATTGCAGAGTCAGAGGACTTGGATTGGGCCGAGCAGCAGGCTGCAATCGTGCCGTTAACGACTCTCAAAGTGCTTCAGCCGGAATGGCATGCTGAACAGAGTAACCAGATGGTTTTAGACTACGTACTGAAACACCCCCAGTGGCGTATGAGCCTTCAGACTCATAAGTACATTGGCATTCGCTAGTTACCCAGTTGTATGCCGTCTTCGTTCGATTCCGCTGCTGTTCCTGCTGAGGGAAGCGCAGCGGCCGCTTCTAGTTCCCTGCCTCGTCCTAGGGCGATTGTTTTGCTCTCTGGAGGCTTGGACTCTGCTACCGCTGCAGCCCAAGCCAAAGCAGATGGATTTGATTTAATTGCGCTGTCCTGTCGCTATGGTCAGCGTCACGCTCGGGAACTTGCTTCGGCAGGGCGCCTGGCTCGTCAGTTAGCTTGTTTAGAGCACCATGTTGTTGATGTGAACCTGAATTCCTGGGGAGGCTCATCTCTGACCGATTTAGGTCAGGTATTACCCCAAGAAGGCACAGATGACGGTGTGATTCCATCGACCTACGTGCCGGGGCGAAATACGGTTTTTATTGCATTGGCTCTTTCCCTCGCTGAGGCCAAACAGGCTAAGGCGATTTACTTGGGTATCAATGCTGTGGATTATTC
>CALLPZ010000198.1 GCA_938015405.1 uncultured Pseudanabaenaceae cyanobacterium | reverse complement strand
GCCTCAGGGCTGGGCTCAGTCTCTTGATCTGGTTCAGCGTTATCCGGCTCAGTCTCAGCCCTGGCATCCATGCGTGATCTCGTTCCATAAGAGCCCCACCCCTGGAAGGAGAAAGAGGCTTTACGCTATCTCCCCAAGCCTAGGTCAACAGTCAGGGAAGACCCTGGGGCAGCCTGTAAATCGTATTAAGTGGAAACTTTCTATTACACCCGCTCCGCCCTTATCGGTCTCGAATGGTTTGGGACTGGGGGGCTGCACAACGTTGCGTAACACTTTTGGCTCAGTCCAGTTTTGCTCTCCTAAGTTGGGAGATATCGTGAGCCCCAACATCATCCCATGGCCTATCTGCCCATCGAAGACCACGGCATTATTGGCAACATGTATACGACGGCCCTGGTCGGGCTAGATGGAACGATTGACTGGTTTTGCTTTCCGCACCATGATTCGCCCAGTGTTTTTGGGGCTGTGTTAGATGATGACAAGGGCGGGCGCTTTCGCATTGCCCCGGTGCAGTCTTCCGTATTTAATCCCTACCAGGAAATCACGCGCAAGCAGCTCTATTGGCCCGGCACCAATGTCCTGGTGACGCGCTTTCTGACACCAGAGGGCGTTGGGGAGGTCATCGACTTTATGCCGGTGGGGCTCAGCGATGACCAGATTGGCTACCACAGTCTGATTCGCCAGGTGAAGGTCGTGCGAGGGGAGATGAAGTTTGCCCTGAGCTGTTGTCCTGCCTTTAACTATGGCCGCGATCGCCACAGTCTCGATATCACTCCCAAGGGGGCTTGCTTCCATGGACCCGGACTCAGCCTGGGGCTAGCAACGGAGATTCCCCTAGAAGCAGTCAGCCCAGCTCCCGAGCATAACCCAGACCAGCCCGGCGTCCAGGCGAGCTTTAGCCTGCGAGCTGGCGAGAGCGCAGTCTTTGTCCTCCAGGGAACTGAAAATGACGGAGGCTGTGGCCTACCCATTGCCCCCGACCAAGCCACCGCACTGTTTGAGCATACGGTGAACTATTGGCGACGTTGGCTGGGCCAATGCACCTACCGGGGCCGCTGGCGGGAGATTGTTGAGCGATCGGCGCTGATGCTCAAGCTGTTGACCTTTGAGCCCACCGGGGCGATAGTCGCGGCCCCCACCTGTAGCCTGCCGGAGGAAATGGGCGGTGAGCGCAATTGGGACTATCGCTACACCTGGATTCGCGACTCGGCCTTTACCCTCTACGGTCTACTGCGCATTGGCTTTACCGAAGAGGCCGCCCAATTTATGAATTGGATCGAGCAGCGCTGCGGCGAACTCAACCCCGATGGCTCACTGCAAATTATGTACGGCATCGACGGTCGCCATGAGCTGCCCGAGGCCGTGCTCGATCAGTGGGAGGGCTACCGTGGCTCTCGCCCCGTGCATTTGGGCAATGGAGCCTACGACCAGCTCCAACTCGACATTTACGGCGAGCTGATGGACTCGGTCTATCTCTATGACAAATATGGTTCACCCATTTCCTATGACCTCTGGACCAATTTGCGACGCCTGATTAACTGGGTTTGCGACAACTGGCAGCAAACCGACGAGGGCATTTGGGAAGTGCGCGGTGGGCAACGCCACTTTATCTACTCCAAGCTGATGTGCTGGGTGGCTTTAGATCGAGGCTTACGCCTGGCCCAGAAGCGCTCATTTCCCGCCGACCGCGATCGCTGGCTCACGGCCCGCGATGCCATCTACGAAGAGATTATGACCCAAGGCTGGAACGAAGAACGTCAAGCCTTTGTCCAGTCCTACGGCAGTGATGCCCTGGATGCGAGTAATTTGATCATGTCCCTGGTGTTATTTTTATCGCCGACGGACCCACGCATTTTGGGGACCTTGGATGCCACGGGGCGATCGCCCCAAGAGGGTGGCCTCCTCTCCAACAACCTGGTCTACCGCTACAACGTCGCCGAAACCGACGATGGCCTCTCCGGCGAAGAAGGCACCTTTAACATGTGCACCTTCTGGTTCGTCGAAGCCCTCACCCGCGCAGGCAAACAGGACAGCCAGCGCCTAGAGCAAGCCCGCCTCATGTTTGAAGGTATGCTGGGCTACGCTAACCACCTGGGCCTCTACGCCGAAGAAACCGGAGCCAGCGGCGAAGCCCTAGGCAACTTCCCCCAAGCCTTCACCCATCTCTCATTGATCAGTGCAGCTTGGAACCTGGATCGCGCCCTCAACGACTGAGAATGATCAACGATATCCAAACAGTTGACCCTTTTCCCTTCCCCCACAAAAGTAAGGAAACCTAACCGAAAACCGGGGCAGGCTGATAACGCAAGTAGTAGCGGGTTGAATGCAAAATAAAACAGAACTCAGCAACCCAGCCCCTTAGCGAGGGTGACCCGTCAGGGACGGCTTCCGTCCATACGGCTGGGGTTTGGGGACTGGTCCCCAAGGATTTGTGGCTCGGAACGCCCAGACTCGGTGCCCCTGCAACTGAATAAACGCTTCAAAACTTGCGCCTACAGCAAACAGCGAATCGCCTCCAACAACCCCCGCGCCTTATTCAACGTCTCCTGATACTCATTCTCCGGCACCGAATCCGCCACCAACCCAGCCCCAGCCTGCACACTCACCGCATGACTACCATCACCATTGGGTTGTACCAGCATCGTCCGAATCGTAATCGCACTATTCAGCTGACCCTCAAAATCATAGAAACCATACACTCCAGAATAGGGACCCCGACGACAGGCCTCCAACTCATGGATAATCTCCATCGCCCGAATCTTCGGCGCACCACTCACCGTCCCCGCCGGAAAACAAGCCTTCAGCAAATCCCAGGCATCCATCGTTGGATCCAGCTTGCCAATCACATTGCTGACAATATGCATCACATGGGAATAACGCTCAATCACCATCAGCTCATCAACTTCGACGGTGCCTGCTTCGCAGACCCGACCCAGATCATTGCGACCCAGGTCAACCAACATGACATGCTCCGCCACTTCCTTAGGGTCAGCTAACAAGTCTTTCTCGTAAGCCACATCCTCTGCTTCACTCTTACCCCTGGGACGCGTGCCTGCAATGGGCCGCACCGTCGCGATTCTCGACTCACCCTCGGCATCCAGCTCTGCCTTAACCATCACCTCAGGGCTAGAGCCAATTAGCTGCCAGTTCTTGAAGTTGAAATAGGACATATAGGGCGATGGATTCACCAGTCGCAAGGAGCGATACAGCTGGAAAGGGTCGCCTTGGAACTGAGTGGTGAGCTGCTGAGACAGGACCACCTGGAAGATATCGCCCGCCTTGATGTAGTCCTTAGACTTGTCCACATTGGCGCAGAAGCGCTCCTTAGTGATGTTGCTGGTGAATTCCACCTCGGGAGCATCGGCGGCACCAGGGGCGCGCCAGGGCAGTAGCGTGCTGTCTGCGGCGAGGGGCGTTTGCAACTTGGAGACGAGTTGGCAGACGCGATCGCAGGCTGCCTTATAGGCCTTCTCCAGGTCTGGCTCAGACTGGAGATCTGCATAGGCGATCGCCCAAATCTTACGCTGCACCTGGTCAAACACCAGCAGACTATCAATCTGCATCCATAGCCCATCGGGAAAGTCCCCTTCCTCCGGCTCATACACCGGCACCCGAGGCTCAATCCAATGGATCAACTCATAACCCCAAAAGCCAAACAACCCGCCAATGCCCGGCGGTAGCTGGGGCAGCTTCACCGGCTGATAGGGCTCAATGCAATTGCTAATGGTTTGGAACGGGTCGCCCTGGTGGACCTGGGTGGAGCCATCTCGGAAGGTCTGGGTCGTCTCCTGTCCCCTCGCTTCCAGGGTCCACAGTGGATTACAGCCCAAGAAGCTGTAGCGGCCTAGCTTGCCACTCTCCACAGACTCCAGCAAAAAACTGTAGGGCTGGCCCGCACAGACGCGATACCAAGCTGAAACCGGCGTGTCGAGATCCGCTACCCATTCTTGATAGACCGGCACAAAATTGCCCTGGGCCGCGAGGGCCTTAAAGTCGTCAAAGCTTGGAAGGATCATGGGGGCGGGAAAGATTTGCGAGTGCCAGCAGCCGATATCTAAATTGAGGGAAAGCGACCACTGCAAAAATTATGGCAGCCAGCGTGAGATTTACTCAGCACTGACTGCCAAATTCTAGGATAGGGGAGGCTGAACGCGATGGACCAACTTCCAATATGCCTAGAGGTGACTAAACGTCGTAGGGTGCGTTGCCAGAGAACTTAACCTTGGCAGGCTCAACGTTCTCGCCGATGGAGCGAGCGTTGTGGTTCACTTTCTCGCGGCCTTCATTCACCTTCTCAGGGAAGACACCATCAGCGGGGTGGAGATACTGGGTATCACCGCTGGGGAAGACACGATAGACCTTGTAGTCATCGATCTTAGGCTTGAACTTGGTGCGCAGTTGAGTACCCAAAGCCAGGCACTGCTCTTTGCGAGCCAAGTACAGGAGATTTTCTCCCTCGTTCATTGTGGCTGCGCCACCGGTAGGCATTTCAAAGACCTGCTCTTTCGAGCTGGTCCAAGTAATAGCGTACTTTTCTTCGACTTCTGCACTTTTAAGAAGGCCGCCGGTGCTTCCACCAAACTTGGGGGCCTGTCCACTTAGCTCTTGTGACATAGGAATCGCTATGAAGGTTTTAATGGAATCCTAGGCCCAGTCTCCCTGATAGCGTAGCGAAAACATTTGAACTGTTACAGTTCTTCAGACAACATTAAGCGGCTTTGTTGCTGAATCGCCTAGGCCGTTCGGGAGGCGACTATGTCACATCGCTATCTACTTTTCTATAAGCCATTCGACGTGCTTTGCCAGTTCACAAATCCTGATGACTTGGCCTGCCCTACGCTCAAAGATTTCATTGATGTTCCTGATGTTTACTCCGTGGGGCGGTTGGACCGAGATAGTGAAGGTCTTTTGCTCTTAACCGATCATGGGGCGATGAAGCACCGCTTAACCCATCCCCAGTTCCAGCATCCCCGTACCTATTGGGTCCAGGTGGAGCGTTGTCCTGGTGCAGAAGCTTTAGAACAGTTGCGTAGCGGCGTCATGATTAAAGGGGGCTATCAAACGCTGCCCGCAGAGGTGTCACTCTTGGAGCCAGAGCCGGATCTTCCGCCTCGGGAGCCGCCGATTCGCTTTCGCAAGACCGTGCCAACGGCTTGGTTGAGTTTGACTTTGACGGAGGGGCGTAATCGTCAAGTGCGCCGTATGACGGCAGCAGTTGGTCATCCCACCCTCCGCCTTGTGCGTGTGGGGATGGGAGCTGTGCAGCCCGACCAGTCCAAGCCTGAGCCGTCGTCGAGTCACGATGCAGTTGAGGGGGCAGTGCAAGGTGAGCCTGGGCTCCTTAAAGCGGGTGTGATTACGCTTCATGGCTTGCAGCCTGGTGAATGGCGAGAGTTGAGCCAGGCAGAAGTGGAGCAGTTGCCCAGTATCTGGGGGGCGGGGCGATCGCCTTCTAATCGAGGAAACCGTCGGTCTGGCGCAGCCCAGAGGCGGGCTCGACGCGCCTCTGGGTCTCACTCCAAGCAGGATGGCAATTTGGGTAGGGGTCGTTCAAAACCATCCGTTCGCCGTTCCAAGGGGAATTCTTCCCAGCCTTAGCGCATCCACTGCTCTTTATTCTTTGCGGTCAGTCGAGAAATCTAGATTTCTCGGCTTTTTAGAAGGACTTGTCTACTCCCTAGAGTGGGTTGAATCTGGTAGTTGCATCTAGAACTCTATCCCCAAGAATTTGCGCAAAAAATGGCCGTCTTCCGTTGCAGCGCGTAGACCAGAGCAAATTTCCTGCAAATCCATATAAATGCCTTGAGTGGATTCTCGAGGGATGACACCTCTAAGGGCTTACAACCCCCGTGGAATGTACTAATTTCCCTTTTCCAGAGCTTCTGCTATTTGCGTAGTCTCCATCTGTGCACTTGAGGGTAGCAGTGGGCAAACTAGGAGCACAGTCAAGCCTGATACCTAAAGCTTTTGGGCCTGTTGATTAGACTGCCTAATTGCTTTGTTTGCTAGCTCAGCTATTTGGGCTCCCGTTTTTGAGACATTGGTCCCTTTGCGGACAGATTGCTCGCTATTCCCCCGCCTGCCCCCATGTCTACTGAAAGCTCCGCTCCAACTCAGAAGAATGCCAGCTTTGGCAACACTCCCACCTGGGGGAGTGTCAATTCCTCCTCCCAGGGGTTGCGGATGTCTCTAGGGGCCAACAAGCCTTCAGGGTCCGTTTCGGACTTTTTGCCTGACATGCCAGGGGCACAGCCAGAAGGGTTCTTCGAGCAGCAACTGGCTGCATTGAAAGCCATTTCAATGCAGAAGGAAGAGAATCGCGCGACAGCGGATCCCCAGGAGCAAATTGATGCCCTCATCCGCTTGAATGAGATGCTGCAGCGGGCCATGGCGGACCGCACGGCTCAGTTGGAACATGCCCTGGCCTATGAAGCGGCGCTGAAGCGGGTGACTGACCGGGTTCGCGACAGCCTGGATGAGCATCAAATTTTGGAAGCGGCGGTCCAGGAATTGGCGGTGGTGCTCAATTCCAATGGCTGTAACGCAGCACTTTATGACTTGACCGAAGGCACCTCGACGGTGACCTATGAGTATGCTTCGGCTAGCCCGGCCTACCAGGGGCGGGTGGCCAAGATGACTAATGCTCCCCAGCTCTACGAGCAGTTGCTGGATGGTCAGTATTTTCAGTTCTGTTCCCTTTCTCCCCACCCTGAGCGGGGTCGTTCTTCCATGTTGGCTTGTCCCATCGTGGATGATCAAGGAGTAATGGGTGACCTGTGGTTGGTGAATCACAAGGACTACACCTTTGATGATTTGGAAATTCGTCTGGTGCAGCAGGTGGCTAACCAATGCGCGATCGCCATTCGCCAGGCCCGCCTTTACCAAGCCGCCCAAGCCCAGGTCAAAATGCTGGAGCGTTTGAACCAGCTTAAGGATGATTTCCTCAGTACGGTGTCCCACGAGCTGCGGACGCCCATGACCAACATGAAGATGGCGATCGAGATGCTGTCTACGGTGATCGATGCCACGTTGAAGTCCCGTCGCAGTGCCCAGAAGCCGGGCAAGAATGGCAGTGCTTCCCCAGCTCAGCGTTTGGATCACTACCTCAATATCCTGCGGGGTGAATGTTCTCGGGAAATTAACCTGATCAACGACTTGTTGGACCTCCAGGAGATGGAGCAGAGTGGCAAGGAGTTACCGAGCCAGTCCATTGAAATCAATAGTTGGTTGGAGCGGATTATTGAGCCCTTCCATTCCCGTATGGAGCAGCGCCGCCAAAAGCTGACGGTTCATCTGCCCAAGCAACCGATTTCCTTCTCGACCCACCAGAGCAGTCTCAACCGTGTCATGGCTGAGCTAATCAACAATGCTTGTAAGTACACTCCGGCAGAGCATGACATCACGGTGTCTGTTCTCTCGATTGGTGACAAGTTACGTTTCCAGGTGAGTAATCGAGGCTCTGAGATTTCGGCAGTCGAACTCAAGCGTATTTTCGAAAAGTTCTATCGCGTCCCTAGCTCCGATCCCTGGGGTCAGGCCGGGACAGGATTGGGCCTCGCTCTGGTCCAGGGATTGGTTCATCGCCTAGGTGGCACGATTGGTGCCAGCAGTGGCGCAGGTAAAACAAC
>CALLPZ010000197.1 GCA_938015405.1 uncultured Pseudanabaenaceae cyanobacterium | reverse complement strand
AGGTAAATATCGTGGCCGCTATTGCACCCCATTCTTCGGACCTCTCTACCTCGCTCAAGGCCCATTCGAAGAACCGCTCAGCACAAACCACCAAGGTGCTGGTGGTCGAAGATGATGCTCTGATTCGAGACACTCTAGTCTTTGCCCTTCAGGAGCAAGGTTATGAGGTTCGTTTCGTAGATGATGGACGCTTAGCTTTAGATCTTTTTTACCAAGGGCTCGAACAACATAACAGCAGCATTTGGCTACCGGATTTGGTCATCCTTGACCTGATGTTGCCCCAGGTCAATGGCCTTGATCTCTGCCGCTTCGTTCGCAGCCAGGGAAGCAGTATCCCTATCTTGATACTGAGCGCAAAGGGAACAGAGACGGATCGGGTCGTGGGCTTAGAAGTTGGTGCTGATGATTACCTCACCAAGCCCTTTGGCATGCGCGAACTGATTGCCCGCTGCCGTGCTCTCCTCAGACGCAGCCAAGCAGAAAGCGAATCCCACGATAACGACAGTCTTTCCACAGGCGACATCGAGATGTTCCCCCAGCAATGCCGCGTGACTCGAGGCGGGGAGGCGGTCAACCTATCTCCGAAAGAATTCAAAATTCTTGAGTTGTTCATGCACAATCTCAACCGTGTCTGGTCGCGAGAACAGCTCATTCAGAAGGTTTGGGGACCAGACTTCATGGGCGATAGCAAAACGGTCGATGTCCATATCCGTTGGCTGCGCGAAAAGCTAGAAGCAGACCCGAGCCATCCCAAACATATCCAGACTGTTCGGGGTTTTGGATATCGTTTTAGCTAAACAGCGAGCGCTCCTTTCGCCTAACAGAAATTACCTCCCACGGACAGCCCTCAAGTTTGAAGGCTGTCCTATTTTTTAGGCTGGGATAATGTCGTCACAATCTTTTCGTGCGAACGCATATGGGAGGAGGATCTCACAAGTATTTTCAGATCAATATATAGATGGTTTTCTGACAAGAGCAGACCATCGGAACACGATTTGATAGGCTGACTCCAGATGTGCCGCTGCCATAGAAATTAGAGCGTTATGCGGGGTCGCAGTTAGTGGAAGTTTTAACGTTTTCCCTGGGTCTAGGCCTGGGTCTGCTGCTCATTGCCTTGCAGCAAGTTCGCCTCAATCGCAACCTAAGGGATCTGCTCTCTCGCATGGAGTCACGCAAGCAGCAGCGCGATCTCCCCAACAACAACTTCAGCATGACCTCTCGCTTGATGATGGCAGCAGGCCAACAGCATCAAGAACAGGTTCAGCTGAAGGAACTCCTCGATAGCGTTCAAGAAATCATTGCCCATGCTCCCTTGGCCTATGTGCAAGTAGATCGGGACAATTATTTGGTCTGGTGCAATGTGGAAGCCTCACAACTCCTCGACATTTCTCCCCCCAGCTCCAACAACCTGCGTCTGCTACTGGAGCAGGTACGCTCCTATGAATTGGATCGGCTGATCGAAAAAACCCGCCGCCACCAGCGTCCCCATCAGCGACGTTGGGTTCTACATCCCCTCAACCCTGATCCCCTCAATCCAGACCCGCGCCAAAGTATTCACTTCATGGGTCATGGTATTCCTCTCCCAGAAGGACAGGTAGGTGTTTTTCTAGAGAACCAGCAGGAGCTATTTCAGCTGGCCCAACAACGCGATCGCTGGGTTTCAGATGTCGCCCACGAACTCAAGACTCCCTTAACCTCGATCCGTCTCGTGGCCGAAATGTTAGAAGAGCGAGTGGAACCAGCTCACCAGCCCTGGATGCAACGACTCCTCGGGGAGGTAATGCATTTGAGTAATCTCGTCCATGATTTGCTAGACCTCAACTTGCTTGAGCAGCGGGCAACCCAGACTCTCAACACTGCCCCCTTAGATCTGGTGCACCTCCTCCATAGTGCTTGGCAAAGCTTAGAGCCCATTGGCAAAACGAAAGCCATTCAAATGGAGTACCGGGGGCCACAAACAGCTCAGGTCGAAGCAGATCACTCTCGGCTCTATCGCGTCATTCTCAATCTGCTAGACAACGGTATTAAGTACAGCCCTAGCAACAGCACGATTACCGTTCAACTCAGCCCAACGAACCTAAATCCATCAGCTCCGCTCGAAGACTCCGAATCCTCCACTTCATCCCTGACAAACTTTCCTTCTCCTGATCAAGCTGCCATCTCCTCGGAATCAAGCCAACAAGGTCAGAACCGAAGCAGCACCTCGGGATGGGATAGCACTGCCCAGGATCCCTGTTACATCATCGATATCATCGATCAAGGACCTGGTTTTCCAGAATCCTCTTTGGCACAGGTTTTTGAGCGTTTTTATCGAGCTGATCCCGCCAGGGTCAGACCCAACAGAACCGTTCCGGGTAGCAACAGCGGAGAACAGCCTAGTCCAAACAGCTTCGTCAGTTCTCCTGCAAACTCCTTATTGAGTTCTCATCTCCCCTCAGCGCTAAGCAGCAATTCCCTGTCCGAAAGTAGTCCTGTGGCGCAGACCTCCACAGCCTCCGAGAAAACAAGAACAACAGGCAGCTGTGGCCTAGGATTGGCGATCGCTCGGCAAATTGTTCTAGCCCACGGTGGCACAATCAAAGCCCAAAACCACCCTGAGACCCAAGGAGCTTGGCTACAAATCCGTATCCCGATGGAACAAGGAACCTCCAGGCAGCCGTAATGACGTCATCAGCTCGCTTAGCTTTTGCAAGCCGATGATGGCCTAAAGGTAGGCTCCTCACAAACACACCGACATCGGCAAACATCAACCGTCCTCTCAAAAGGAGACTCACCCCCCATTCAACCGTGGCGGCAGCCCCCAGGTAGGTTCAAGAGCAAGAGCGCTAAGATAATCGCATTCAGGGCATAGATGCTCCGTATTGCAGAGCCTCTAGCCAAGGCTATCTTGCACATAACTTTGCCAACAAATCATGCAAGATTGAACAGTATCCAGTCAGCCAAGAAGGTAGGATGATGGGCAATCTGGCTGCCAGAGAAATGCATTACCGCTCTGCGCGACTTTGCTGCATTTTTCAAGGGAACTTATCCCTAAGCCGAACCATCTAATGCTATTCCGACCTTCTCCCATGGCCGAACGCTTGCAAAAAATTCTTTCCAAGTGGGGCATTGCGTCTCGCCGCAAGGCAGAGGTAATGATCAGCGAGGGCAGAGTGGAGGTCAATGGGACAGTTGCAATACTGGGCCAGCAGGCTGACCCAGCGCAAGATGCGATCGCGGTAGATGGAGAGCTGCTCAAGCAAAGCCAACGCCCCCAGCAGCTCTATATATTGCTGCATAAACCCCGAGGCGTCGTTTCTACTTGTGATGATCCCGAGGGACGCCCCACGGTTTTATCTCTTTTATCACCGGAATTACGTCAACAGCAGGGGATTCACCCTGTAGGGCGATTGGACACCTACTCCACTGGCGCACTGCTGCTAACTAACGATGGCTCCCTGACCTACCATATGACTCATCCAAGCCATGAGGTTAACAAGGTCTATCGTGTCACGGTTGATGGCACCCCCAGTGACAGGGCTCTCAGTCAATGGCGCCAGGGGATCAACCTAGAGGGGCAAATGACACTTCCCGCTCAGGTCAAGCGCCTTGATCAATCTGCAGACAGCACAACCCTAGAGATTTGGCTGCGGGAAGGACGAAATCGTCAGATTCGTCGTATCGCTGATTTAATCGGCCACCCAGTCAAACGGCTACATCGCCTAGCTATCGGCAGTATTCACATCGGTGACCTTGCTCCTGGTGAATATCGAATGCTGTCTAACCAAGAGAAAAGCGAACTTACGATAGCCAATGGAGACGGATCGTCCTAGGCTAAAAAAGGCAAATGAAGTTTCAGTGTAATCACAGAGATATTTTGCAGAATGTCGTCTATGACTCCGTAATCGCCCAGGAAATAATGATAAGTTTTATAGAGCGCTCAGATTGAGCCAGCATTCCCAGCACTGATGTTTCGTCAGATCGACAGTTGAAATGGATTAGCACCGGGCCATGAGTTCCTCTTTAAGCCTCCAACAATTACAAAAGCAGCAGCTCACTGAAATTGGTGCTTACTTACGCCAATGCCGTGAATCACAAGGTATTTCCTTGGCGAATGCTGCGAAGCGTACCCACGTACGTGAGTCAATTTTGACGGCTATTGAAGCTGGCAATATTGAGCGTTTGCCAGAGCCAGTCTATATTCAAGGCTTCCTACGTCGCTTTGCTGAAGCATTGGATTTAGAAGCTGATAAGGTTGTTGATGCATTTCCTCTGGGTCAGCCCAACAGGTCAAACCTCCCCTTCTGGCGTCATTATTTTCCTTCTGCTCAGCTGCGTCCCATTCATCTATATGCTGCTTATCTGTTAGTGATTGCAGCTTCGGTTCACAGTCTGTCATGGATGATCAATCGCTCCGTGAGCCAAGCAGAAGCTCCGCTTCGGGCTCAGCAGGCAGAACTCCTGGCGCTTTCTGTGGAGCGTTCTTTAGATGATTCGTCCCAGGAAAGTGGACCTGTAGGCCAAGCCTTCCCCATTGCGGGCAAACTGCCTGTCCAGGGAACATCAGCCGATGCGATTTCTCAGCTATCTTCCCGCTTAGCTCAACAGACGACCAAGAAGAGTAAGCCGAAATCAGATAAGGCTATCCACCTTGAGCTAAAGCTCACTGCTCAATCTTGGCTTCGCGTTGTAGTTGATGGAAAGCAGACCTATGAAGGTGTGCTCTCCCAAGGTGATGAACGCGTTTGGGAAGGCAACAAGTCTGTGATTGTTCGAGCAGGTAATGCCGGAGGCGTGATCGTTCAGCTCAATGGCCAGCC
>CALLPZ010000196.1 GCA_938015405.1 uncultured Pseudanabaenaceae cyanobacterium | reverse complement strand
AGGATCTAGTCGCAGTCGAAATGCTGCTCCAAGACCAGAAAAGCAAGTGGTGGATGCACTTTCTACCACATTAAAGCCTTCTCCTAAATCTCAAACTCAGTTCCTGAGGCGTCCGATCATCGGCACCTCCAATAGAGACTTTTTGCCAGGTACCAATGCCTCTGACTTCATCGTGGGTCTAGAAGGCAACGATATTATCTTGGCTCAGGGAGGAAACGATTTCATTCTGGCTGGCGGCGGTGATGATGTTGCTTTTGGTCAAGGCGGAAACGATACTTTCTTCCAAGGACGTGGTCGCTTTGCAGATGGCCGTGGCAACGATTTCCTGATTGGAGGGGAAGGGCTAGACACGGCCGATTACAGTCAGCTAGGCCAGGCCGTTACGCTGAAGCCTGAAGGAACGCTGCTGAAGGGTCGGGCTGGAACCGATACTCTCTTCCAGGTGGAATCTGTCATTGGAGCTCGGGGGCAGGCCAATGTTATTGATGCAGCCACTGCCGGTGGCTCTGCCTCTATTGACGTTGATTTAAGTCGCGATCGCCTCACTGTCAATGGCATCCCAGGTCTGGGCAGCCTTGATCTCACCGTCAAAAACTTTGTCAACGTCACTGGCACCCAGCAAAGCGACAAAATTACCGGCGATGAGCAGGACAATACCTTCTTTGGCAGTCGCGGCGATGACCGCTTCAACGGTGGTGAGGGCTTCGATACTGTTGATTACAGCGACCTGGGCGAAGGCGTTTCGCTGAAGTCCCAAGGCGTCATCAGCAAGGGGACTGCTGGTACGGATCAGATTCAAAATGTCGAAAGCATCATCGGTGCAGTGGGTGAAACCAATATCATTGATGGTCGAGCACCTGGAGATGGCCCCGTATCCTTTGACATCGATTTGTCAGAAAATCGCCTGACGACGAAGGGGATTCCATTTGTAGGCGACGTTGATTTTACAGTCGAGAACTTCAGCCAGGTGTATGGCACCGGCAACGACGACACCATTGCTGGCGACCAGCAAGATAATGCCTTCTTTGGCAGTACCGGTGATGACACCTTCTATGGCAGTCGCGGTGATGATACCTTCAACGGCGATGAGGATTCCGATACCGTTGATTACAGCAAGCTGGGTCAAGGTGTCACCCTCAAGTCCCAAGGCGTCATCAGCAAGGGCAATGCTGGCACCGATCAGATACAAAATGTCGAAACTATCATCGGTGCAGTGGGTGAAACCAACATTATTGATGGTCGAGCCCCCGGAGCAGGCCCGGTTTCCTTTGACATTGATTTGTCAGAAAATCGCCTGACGACTAAAGGAATTCCGGTTGTAGGTGACGTAGAGTTTACTGTCCAAAACTTTAGCGAGGTGTATGGCACTGGTAACGACGATGCCGTTACGGGTGACAACCAGCGCAATCGCCTCTTTGGTAGCAGTGGCAATGACAGTCTTTCTGGCTTGGCAGGGAATGACTTAATGCGTGGGGGCAGCGGCCGCGATGTCCTGGACGGCGGCGCAGGTCGCGATAACCTGGGCGGTGGCACCGGCAACGATACCCTTAAGGGGGGTCGGCAGAATGATGTTCTTAACGGTACTGCTGGTGGGCGCAATGCCGGACGCAATGAAATTGATACGTTGACCGGCGGCGACTCCACATTTGCATTTGCACAATCAAGTGACAAGCTGATCGCTGCCCTGAAACAGAGTAGTCTCTCCGGCTTCCGTAATTTGAAGCAACTCGAAACACTTCAGAAACCGGATGCTCTGGTCTCATTATCAGATGTAAGCCGGGCTCCAAGCTCTCAGGATCGGGACCGGTTTATCCTGGGAGATTCCCGCAGTGCGTTTTACCAAGGGAATGCAGCTTTTGGTTTAAGTGACTACGCTTACATCACAGACTTCCAATCT
Source organism: uncultured Pseudanabaenaceae cyanobacterium (assembly GCA_938015405.1). Classification (GTDB taxonomy): domain Bacteria; phylum Cyanobacteriota; class Cyanobacteriia; order PCC-9006; family JAAUQQ01; genus JAAUQQ01. The sequence continues at coordinate 802 of CALLPZ010000196.1, read as the reverse complement.
GGTGCTGATACTGTTCAGCTCAATGGTCGTTTAGATGACTACCTTCTGCTGGGCTCGTCCTTGATCTTCAAAGATAATGGCTCGAAGGGATTGGATGCTAAGGATGATCTGGTGGGTGTTGTGGGGGGAAGTGGCTTTAGCCTATCGGGCTCAGACTTCCGCTTTGTGGGCTAAGCAATGCATCGCTTAGGCGAGCTGTAAGGTAACCGCTAGAGCGCTGGGGTCTGTTTGACTGGGGGAGTGGCGATCGCTCACCTATTCCTCAAGCTGAGATCGACCCCAGCGCTTGAACTTAATCTTGGGCCATACCAGAAGATTTGCCGCTCAAGATTAATTCTCTGATGCCAGGGCTCAGCCCTCAACACCTTCACTGGTGGCTCATTCTGTCAGTTTTGAAGAAAGAATCTACAAAACAGAAGCACCTGCTCTTTCTCCGCTAACGCCTCCTTCTCCAATGAGTCTCTACGATCGCATCGGCAAAACCTACCGCAACACCCGTATTCCAGACCCACGAATTACTCAGGCCATCCTGACTGCCTTGGGACTACCGACCCATAGTTGTATCGCGGATATTGGGGCAGGCACGGGGAGCTATAGCAATCTGCTGGCTGATCAGGGCTACGATGTCATCGCCATTGAGCCTTCCGCGACGATGCGGGAGCAGGCCCAGCGTCATCCGCGAGTGACTTGGAAAGTAGGCAGTGCGGAGCAGATTCCCCTGGCAGATGGGTCGGTGGATGGAGCCATTAGCCAGCTGTCGCTGCATCATTTTCAAGATCGGGACCGGGCGTTCCAGGAAATG
>CALLPZ010000195.1 GCA_938015405.1 uncultured Pseudanabaenaceae cyanobacterium | reverse complement strand
TCAGCCATGATTTTCACATCGCTGCCCAGTTCCCGACGGAACCGCAATAGCTCATGGGCGCAGCCTTCGATGGTGCCCTGGTCTGTGGCCATGACGCCGCTGAGGACGTTGACTCGGATAAAAGCAGAATTGGTACAGCTGGCGATCGCCATGGCGCTAAGGGCATCATTGCGTAGCACGTTGACGCCTAGGGGAACGGTCACTAAGTTTCTAATTCGCTCTACCACCAGGGTCATGGCGCTGACCGTTGCCGAATCTACCCTGCCCCTCGAAAAAGGGGCATCAAAAAAGTTCTCCAGGATAATGCCATCGACGCCACCTGTGGCGAGAGCGGTTGCTTCCTGCTCAGCTCGTTCAATCACACTGTGGAGGTTGCCGCCCCAGCGAGCCGAAGTTGGGAGGGGGAGCAGATGAACGACGCCAATGACAGGGGTCTCGGTTTTAAACAGTTGCGCTAAATCCACAGTTCTTGGCTGGTGTTGAGGTCAGGGCTGAATGGGTCGAGGAAGTCGTTGGTCTCTTCCTCGAAGTTAATTAACTCATAGACCCATGCCTTTAAGGGGGCTATCGGACTGTCCGGCAGGACCTAGGTCGCGTTTCCCCGCTGGCGAATTAAACCACTTTCGCGTTGCTAAAGGACGACTGAACGGCTCTAGGAGCCTAAAGCTGGGCTTCTCTGTTGTTGGTGAGGCAGAGTGATGTTCTCGGGATACTGAGCCGCTGCATCACTTAAGGACTTGCCTGGGCTGTAACGAAAAGTTCCCCAGCATGATAGCGGCTCAAGGCGTCTCTAGCCGGTGAATCTATGGGGTTGAGATAGGAGCCCAGGTTAGCGCTCACACCATTGTTTCTTAACACATCGTAATAATCTCGATTTATGGGTTAGTATGGGAAACAACAACTGTGCGATTGCGCAATAGCAGTGAGACGCTTCTCTTGCTGCTCGACGGTGCGAAGGATTTGTCCAACGCGGAACGGCGATCGCTACAGACCAGAGTTTCATACTTGCTGTTTACCCACATTGAAAGAGGGTAATGTTTGCAAGGCTTGACTCTGTTTGCTGCCGAACCGATGGACTATCCTCAACCGAAGTATTTATGACCCCTTCCGTTTCATTTTCTCATCTGGGCTGCGAGAAGAACCGCATCGACACTGAACATATGATTGGTCTTCTCGCGCAAGCGGGATATGACGTTGGCAAGGATGAGGAATCATCGGATTATGTTGTGGTTAACACCTGCAGCTTTATCCAAGATGCCCGTGAAGAGTCTGTGCGGACGTTGGTACAGCTCGCCGAGGCTGGTAAGAAAGTTGTGATTTCGGGTTGCATGGCCCAGCACTTTCAGGAGCAGTTGCTAGAGGAGTTGCCCGAGGCCGTTGCCCTGGTTGGCACTGGCGACTATCACAAGATTGTGGATGTGATTGAGCGGGCTGAGGCGGGTGAGCGGGTCAAAGAAGTCTCGAGCAATCCGATCTATATTGCGGATGAGAACTTGCCTCGCTATCGCACTACGACTGAGGCAGTGGCCTATGTGCGTGTGGCTGAGGGCTGCGATTACAAATGTGCGTTTTGCATCATTCCTCATCTGAGAGGAAAGCAGCGATCGCGTCCCATTGAGTCCATCGTTGCGGAAGCTCATCAGCTTGCCGCTGAGGGAGTTGAGGAAATCATCTTGATTTCCCAAATCACGACCAACTATGGCCTCGACATCTACGGTAAACCTCAGCTCGCTGAGTTATTGCGAGCCCTGGGAAGCGTGGATGTGGCTTGGATACGTATGCACTATGCCTACCCCACTGGTCTCACTCCTGATGTGATCAAGGCCATGCGGGAAACTCCCAACGTTGGTCCCTATCTCGACTTACCCCTGCAGCACTCCCACCCGGATGTGCTGAAGTCGATGAATCGTCCTTGGCAAGGCCAGGTGAACGACCAAATTATTGAGCGCCTCAAGGCTGAGCTGCCTGATGCTGTTCTGCGCACTACCTTCATCGTGGGTTTCCCTGGCGAAACCCAAGCGCAGTTTGAGCATCTCCTCGCCTTTGTAGAGCGCCACGAGTTTGACCACGTCGGTGTCTTTACCTTCTCCGCAGAGGAGGGGACTGCCGCCTTCGATTTGCCTGACCCGGTTCCGCCGGAAGTCATGGTTGCCCGTCGCGATCGCCTCATGGCTGCCCAGCAGTCCATTGCTGAGCGACGTAACCGAGCGCAAGTCGGTCGCGTGGTTGATGTTTTGATTGAGCAAGAAAAACCAGGTAAAGGCCTTAAAGTCGGCCGCTCTGCCCGGTTTGCTCCGGAAGTCGATGGCGTGGTTTACGTCACCGGCGATGCCCGGTTAGGCAGTCTTGTGCCAGTCAAAATCACCGATGCAGATATCTACGATCTGCATGGAACTGTCGCAACGGCGGCAGATGTCTTGGCGGTGCCCGCGGTGGCCGCCCGTTAGCGTTTGAAAATGGCGACCTAGTCCTTGCTGGGTCAGCCTGAGCGGCGATGGTTGCTCCGGCTTTAAAACATCTTCAGTTGCGCATTGTCAACGGCGCGTCCGCGCCACCATGTTTAGAAATAATAAATGACAGTTACTTTTGCAAGCCTCGGTCTCTCGGATAACCGCATCGCAAAGCTCACAGAGATGGGCTTTGAGGAGCCGACTCAAATTCAGGCAGAAGCCATTCCTCAGCTGCTAGCGGGCCGTGAAGTCCTGGGCCAGGCTCAAACAGGTACTGGTAAGACGGCTGCGTTTGCACTTCCTATTTTGGAACGTGTTGATCCCCGTAACCGCAACGTTCAGGCTTTGGTGCTGACCCCAACTAGGGAATTGGCACAGCAGGTGGCTGAGGCCATGCGCGAATTCAATGTTGCTCCGCCTCGTAGTGAGGATGGTGAGCGCGTTTTCCGCCCTCAGATTTTGACGGTTTATGGTGGTCAATCCATTGAGCGCCAAATCCAGCGCTTGGACCGTGGCGTCCAGGTTGTAGTAGGCACCCCTGGTCGTATCTTGGACTTGCTGCGCCGCAAGTGCTTGAACCTCGGCCATGTTGAATATCTCGTCTTGGACGAGGCTGATGAAATGTTGAGCATGGGCTTCTTGCCTGATGTTGAGACGATCCTCAGCCAGGCTCCTGAGAAGCGCCAGATGGCTTTCTTCTCTGCGACCATGCCTCCCTCCATCCGCCGTCTGTCAAACCAGTTCTTGAATGACCCCGTTGTGGTCAAGGTCAAGGCTCAGGTCACCACAAGCCGTATTAATCAAGTGGTGTACAGCGTGCCTCGCGGCTGGTCTAAGGCCAAGGCGCTGTTGCCTGTGATGGCGTTTGAAGAGCCTGAATCTGCAATTATCTTTGTGCGCACTCGCCGGACTGCTGCTGAGCTAACCAGCTATCTCCAGGGCTCTGGCTACAGTGTGGATGAGTACCATGGCGACTTGAGCCAGTCCCAGCGGGAGCGCATGTTGGAGCGCTTTAAGTCCAAGCAGGTGCGCTGGGTCGTTGCAACGGATATTGCTGCTCGAGGCATCCACGTGGATGACTTGACCCATGTGGTTAACTTCGACCTGCCCGATAGTGTGGAGAACTATGTTCACCGCATTGGTCGTACGGGTCGTGCCGGTAAGGAAGGTACTGCGATCGTCTTGGCTCAGGGCTATGATCGCCGCAAGCTGCGTGACATTGAGTACCACACGAAGCAGGCCCTAGAGCCTCGCAACGTTCCTACCCGTGCGCAGATCGAGAATCGCCACTTGGAGCGTTTCAAGGAGCAGGTTAAAGAGGTTCTGGGTGGCGAGCGTGTTGCTTCCTTCTTGCCCATAGTGTCTGAGCTTTCTGAAGAATACGATCCCCATACCGTTGCTGCTGCTGCTTTGCAGATGGCTTATGACAAGACTCGTCCTGTGTGGCTGAGTCCTGAGTGGGGTGAGGATGCTCCTGATGATTA
>CALLPZ010000194.1 GCA_938015405.1 uncultured Pseudanabaenaceae cyanobacterium | reverse complement strand
ATGGGTTGAATGAAGCCTTTTGTTAAGACCACTCTGGCAGTTTGGCCAGCCGGTCCACTGATGACGACATTAGGACCACCGTTGCTGTAAGTGCCTAGATTACCGGGATTGAGACCATTCACCTTGAGGCTAGGTGAGAGTGTTGAAGCTTCCTGGGATATGAGCGCCTTAGCACCGGCCTGATTGTTGTTGCCTTGAAGCTGCCCTTTCCCGGTTGTGCCATCCTCAAAGGTGACAGTCACTTCTGAGCCAATTAACTCGGCACCGGAAACACCACCCACATCCCATGAAGGACTGGTGCCTGCATCTAGGGGACCCTTGGCTGCACCTGCTACTGAGTTTGGATCCATATCCACGGAGAACCCAATCGTTTCACCGGGTTCAAAGCCACCGCTGACATTTGTGTCAAATAGCAACTTTAGGCCTTGATATCCATTGATACCGCCGGAGCCAATGTAAGGATCATAGGTCGAAGGTGAAACGACACCTGTACTACCAGGGCTATTGATCGTGAGTGGCTTTGAAACTGTATCTCCGGCAATCCCTAAGGGGTCAAAAACACTATCTGGATACAGTGCTTGGGTGACGTCTAGCTCAACCTGAGTGATTTTTTTGTTGCCAGTATTCTGAATCTGGAAAGAGCTATCTCCAAAATTAGAAATTTGTACATTATTGCTATTCTCTGTAACAAAGAAAAGTGCCTCGCCATCTGTTGTTGTTGTTATTGGCTGAGGTTCTGCGACATTGCTATTCACTTTGAGAATCTCAATGCCATTAATTAAGGGATTCTCGACACCATGAATAAACTCAATGTTGAGTTCGCCATCATTGACTTGGGCGAAGTGACTGAACATGCCTCCTTGGAGGTGACCATAGTCTTGGGAGAGATCGATGTCGCCTAGTAACTGACCTTCAACGTCTATGTTGAAGATGCGTTGGCCTGGCGCAGCAGTGCCACTGAAGCCATTGCCCATAAGGAGTCGAACTTCATAGAGACCAGCTTCGGGGACGGGGAAAGACCACTGCATTTCTGGCCCACCGGCTGGATCCCAACGCTCGCTGTCAAAGATTGCACTTGGCACTTGGGGACTGACGGTTGGGCCTGGCTCTAAGGCTGATACGGGGAATGAATTCGTACTCGCCGGAGTCGTTAGGTTCTGGTCTGAAGACCATTTAATTCCGCCATCGATCGCAGCAATATCGGGGCCACCTGCATTGACGCGATACAACACATTACTGCTTGTGCCCTCTGCCGTTACTTCAATGTCATCAAAGATGGCTTGGAATGTGGACTGGGCAGGCTGACCACTATTGGTGGAGAATAGTCCTACAGCGATACCTGTTTCTTTCCCTTCGACTTTATGATTGCCTTTAATTACATCTAGGACAGCTGTGCCTGCTAAGGAGATTGCGCTGCCTGAGACCGTTTTGCTAGCGCCATTGCCTGTTTCGTAGGTAATGACTGGTTTGGCGGTACCTGATGTTGGGTTGATCTCTAATTCAAGGAAGATCTTTTGATCAACAGGGACTGAAAATAAATCATTGGCTTGAATAAAAGACTCTTGGACCGTGATGTCGTTATTCTCCAGGGTTAACTTGAGCTCTCCCCGTGAGTCTTGGCTGGTGGTAAGGGCTAGGTAATTGCTTTGATCTCCTGTGCCAAGATAACCACCGATCTCTTGAGAGGTTCCTGTGAAATCTTGGGCGGGGTTGTATACCGTCCATTTCACTGTGAAATTCTCAACAATGGGTGAAACGGTTAGACCGGTGTGGAATAGGTATTCACCAGATGCCGCAGAGGCATTGCGTGGAGTGCCATTAGATACGTTTTCGATAACGCTGGTACCACCACCTGCTGCGGTAATGAATTTGACGTTGTCGAGGCGAATATTTTGATTCGCCAGGGTAGATGGGCCTTGGAAGAATTCCTCGAAATCAGTTGTTCCATCAACCATGACGCCGGTCAGTCCGCCGCCATAACCACTGGGGCCGGGGCGATTATTGTCCTGGTTGGGATCAAAATCCCATAGCAGTGTCTGTCCAGGGAATAGAGTGACGGACTGACCGTTGCTATCGTCACGAATAAAGGGGTCTTTCGCGTTGTCTATGCCGTCATTGTCGAAGTCAGTATCATTTTGTGGCGTTAGGGTTGGACTACCATCCTGTAGGGTCAAGTCTGAGGGAGCAAAGGCTGAGACCTTTCCACCCCCTAATTCTGCAGCCCATACTGTGCCATCTGGACCTACGGTGACGTCTAGGGGAAGGCTGCGGCCACCTAAACCACTGATGGTCTCATAGGTTGCTTGGGTGCCATCTGCACTTAGGTTGAGCCTGGCGACGTTGCCATTGAATTGCGCTACGAGGAGATCCCCTTTCAGCTCTCCCCCAAAGGCATCACCGGTGTACTCCACTAGGCCATTACTAGAGCTGCCAATGTTGACGAGGGATGGGCTCTGGGAGGAGTTGTATTCAATGCGGACTCCGCTTTCTTGGAGACGAGCAGCATTGCCTGTGAACTTACTGGGATCAATGAGAAAGCCATCGGCAATCGCTAGGGAGTCAGGAACTCTAGACGACAAATCAGCAACACTATTGATTGATAGAGCTGAATTGGGATTACCGTTGTTGTCATAAACCGTCCAAGCCAGATTTTGATTGGCGCGGACTGGTGCAGGATGTCCGTAATATCCGTCTTCTTCAATTAAGAACAGAGGTTCAGGGTCACCGCTACCCCCATTGTTGATTTGGTTGGTGGCTTCTCCACCTGAAATAATGGGATTGCCACCCAGGCCACTATTGGAACCGTTGTCGACGGTGTAAAGCTTGCCAGATTCGGTTAGAACAAGATCGTAGTGGTTGCGAAAACCATCTGCGTAGATGCGCAGAGGGGCATCGCTGGGCAGAATCGCCATGTTGAAGCCATCGTTGCCGCCCCATGGGCCTGCTTCATCTAGCCCATTTGCATCTTCGCCCACACCATCTGTAATGTTTGGAACGTTTGGGTCGTCTAGGGTCGGTAGGTCGTAAATGTACTTTCTGCCATTCTGCCCTGCAGCGTTATCTGTGAGAACGGGGCGGCTGTTGAGATCTAGTAGATCAATTTCCAACACGGTGCCTGACAGGGCATATTCACCGGTGTAGGAGAAAAACTTAGAAGGTGCGCCATTGTTCGTGTTGCCGCCCACTGCCAGGTATAGCGTTGAACCATCGGGGCTGAGAACCATTCCATTGTTGGCATGGTTCTCTTCAGAGCGAGGCAATCCTCGAATAATATCAACGGCTTCCCAGCTGTTACCTGTCCAGGTTAGGCGGGTGACAACCCCTGAGTTGGTGTCTAGTCCCACGTCAAACTCTACTGAAATCCTAGGATCACTGGATGAAACATAGAGGACGGGATTGTCGGCTGTCCCAGTGACTAAAATGCCGGTGACTTGACGTTTCGATTCGCCACTCAGGCTTCCATCATCATTATGGTTCTGAATATCTTGGATTAGGTCAATCTCTTCCAAGCCTGTAGAGGTATATTGACCATCTTCAACGGCTACACTAAATGCCTTGATTAGGCCACCTTGCTCTGAGACGTACAGTCTATTATCAGGACCAAACTGTAATGACGTTGGGTTTGCAAGACCGCCGAAAGAACCAACCTCTTTGAATTGAATAGCCACTGATGTAATCCTAATATAGCTTTACTAATCTCTGGGATTTGGAGATGCGAATAACAGCAACACACTGTTGCTGCTCGATTAGCTCGATCCAAACTTCTAATGTTGCGCTTGGTGCCGCAGAAGAGATGTGTTCGGTAACGGCATACTTTCAGCAAGGAAAATTGAGCACCAAAAACCAGCCGTTTTGACTAGTTCTTTAAGGACTTACTAGCTTTCGAAAGAGCATCTAGGGAACTGTAGACTCTTCGAAAACCTTGCTTTAGATAATGAAGCATCCATCCATATCGAAAACACTAGAACCCGCACTAATCCAGAACTTGGTGCGATGATACTATTGCTGACATGGAAGCCTGAGTAGGTCCCTGCTACGGGAAGTTTGCGATTTCGCAGTCTCCAAAACTATTCGTTGGATTCTGAGATTGCACTTAGCAATACAGAGAAGAATAGGAAAAGAACGGTCTAAATTTAAGGCTTAGATCGCGTATTTCTTGGAAATATATCAATGAGAAGCAGCTGGAAAATATATTAACAATTGATACTTTTCTCAAGACTAGAAAGAAAAGAAGTTGAGAGTAACTTGCTTAGGCTCAGTAATGCTGATTATTAGAATTACTGGCAAGGCAAAACTCTCATCAACCGTTCCTTTTGGAAATGAGAGAAGGAAATTGGTAAAGGACACCTTCCTGCAACGTTCAAAAGATAACATTCTAGATAGGTGCGGTATATAAAGGGTTGGTGAATTTATACACGCTGAGGATAGTCGAATCACTTAGATTGCGTGAACCGCTGGAACGCTTGCCTGAGCTGCTCTGCGTTACTGAATGCCATGGCTCTTGCCAATCACCCAGTGGCGGCGGAAAAAACGTGCGAGGCTACTTTCTGCCAGGGTCATGGAGATGGGTCTGCCGTGGGGGCAGGTTTGGGGATGGCGGGTTCGTTGCCATTGCTCCAATAGGGCTTGCATTTCTGGTTGGCTGAGGGGAGTGCCGTTGCGGATGGCACTGCGACAGGCAGTGGCGACTTGGGCGGTATTTAAGTCTCCACCTAGGCTGAGCTCGATGATGGCGGCGGCACAGTCTTCCCGCTGGGCGAGGAGGGCGGGGGCGGAGCGAATGGCCCAGAGGTTTTCGCCAAAGGTTTCGAATTCTATGCCAATGCGTTCTAGTTGCTGACGCTGTCTGGGCTTGAGCTGTTCTAGGACAATGGGAGGCTCTAGGGGGATGCATTGCCAGCGATCGCAGATTTGCTCGTACAGCACCCGCTCATGGGCGATATGTTGCTCGATTAACCAGAGTCCTGCAGGATGTTCCGCCACGATGTAGGTGTTATGGACTTGGGCGAGGGCTTTTAAGCCATGGGCTTGGATCTGTTTGGCGTTGGCTTCAGTGTCGGATTGAGCATTGGGGTTGATATGGCGGCGGAGGCTGTAGCCTGCCCCTTGCTCGGCCGCTTTGAGTAGGGTCTGAACACGAGTCCCTTCGGTGAGCTGGGCTGTTTCGGGGGCGAGTTGGAGAGCCTGAGTGACGGCTTGTTTGAGGGCTTCTTGCCATTGGGCTAAGTGGCTGAGGTAGATTTCTGCTTTGGCAGGATGGCGGTTCCAGTCCACTTGTTGCGGGGCGGCTTTGATGTGGATGAATGCGATGGGATAGCGATCGCGGGGCAGGGAGCGACGCATGGCACTCAATAGGGTTTGTTCCAGTTCCGGGAGGCGAATGCAGCGGCCATTGACTGCGACTTTGACCCAATCGGGGCGGCGACGGTGGCAGCGATCTGGGAGGCCCAATAGGAGTTGAAGCTGACCTGAGGGATCGCAGGAGTCGGGGGCTAGGGGAATTTGGTTAGAGGTCTGGGCCTGTAGAGGTTCTGGGGCGGAAGCGGTTGGGGCGGTGACTTCAAGCTGGGTTTCGCGTAGGTCGGATTCGACGATGCCTCGCAGCATCTGGGGCAGGAGGGTTTTAGCTGAGTGACCGGGCCAAAGGCTGAACCAGTTGCGATCGTTTTGCTCGAGGCTCCAGGTGATCTGGGGATGGGCCAGGGCGATGAGCTGGACGAGTCGCTGAATTTGCCGGAGTTGTTGGGCGCCGAGGCGTGCGGTAAATTCTTGTTTTCGTTGTCTTTCTTGCGCCTCTGGTCCGACGAAGGGAACGGTGGCGGGCAAGCTGGCG
>CALLPZ010000193.1 GCA_938015405.1 uncultured Pseudanabaenaceae cyanobacterium | reverse complement strand
TTTTCAGAAAAACAATCGGCTAATTCTGGAGTTATGCCATAGGAAAGAAAATGGCTCACATTACACGCTGAGCTAGGCGCTTTCTCACCCATATTTTCCTGCAAAGGATTGAAGAGTGTCATTGCCTATGTTCAGCCAGCGCCAATGGAAAATTCTGTTTCTAGGGTCTCTAGGGATAGGCTGCGCCATCGCCTTCAATGCCTGCACGCCCAACCCAGAAGCTCGCCAGCCTTCCCTAGGCAACCAAACCGTTGCTACGGCCCAAGCTCCCATGACTGGTACAGAGCTCAATGAAAGACTATTGTCTGTATTGCCTGCCATAGACCAGGGCGAAACAAACGTCGCTGCAGCCCAAACCTGGACAGAACCCACGGCAGCAGAGCCAACTATCACGGAACCTAGCACTGCGATTTCTGCTTCTCAACCTGCAACCAGCCTGAGCAATCCTGAGCCTGTTCCCACCGCCCGAGGCGTGGCACCGGCGCTACAAGCTCCAGCCCCCGTGGCATCCACTCAAATTGCCAACCAGGCTCCCATAACTGGGGAATCGTTGTCCCAACGACAAGCTCTAGCCTTTAGCGGTGGCAATGCAGCTAGGCCCATTTCGAATACCCAGTTTGGTCACTACCCCTATGCGGAAGCCTATCGCGAGAACCTAACCATCGCAGGCTACTACGGTTCCCGCGCAGAGCAACTCCATGGAGATGCTGCCCAGGCCTTCCAGCAAATGGTTGATGCTGCCCAAGGTGATGGCGTGGAGATTATTCCCGTCTCTGGCTTTCGGGACAGGGATATTCAAGCCGAGCTCTTTTCGGCCCAGACAGCTCGCCAGGGCTCACCGGCTCTGGCGGCCCGCATCAGTGCGCCCCCCGGTCACAGCGAGCACCACACAGGCTTTGCCATCGACGTCGGCGATCGCAATCGACCTGAAACAGACATTGAGATCAGCTTTGAGCAAACTCCAGCCTTCCGCTGGATGGCCCAAAATGCTGCATCTTATGGCTTTGAGCTATCCTTCCCCCGCAACAATGCCCAGGGCATCAGCTATGAGCCCTGGCATTGGCGCTTCGTCGGAACATCCACTGCCCAGCAGGTGTTTGCCCAGGCTCGCTAACATTGCCCCAGCCACCCGCTCGGAAGCAATCTCTAAATCCAAATCACATCATCAACCGGTTGCGGCTCAGTTTCCATCGGTTCTCGATAGGGCAACTCATGCCAGCGGGTCACCTTCGCCATCGCTGAAAGCCCCTGCCAATTCCCAGACATGGCCTTAGAACGACTATCCCGAAAGCGGCTAATCCGCACTTCTCCCGTACTCACTTCGACGAGGACTTGACGACTCCATTCACCGGGTCTTGCTCCGGGGTAACGTTCGCTGGGTTTAATCCAACCTAAAGATTCTCGCTCTGAGGCCTTGCCCACAGACCGCTGGAAAAGGCGATCACAACCTTCAGTTGCGATGCGCTGCACCAAGGCTTCCTTGCCCGGATCCTGGAGCACCATACTCTCAAACGCCAAATAGCTCTTACATTCAACCTCAGGCAGCAGCAATGCGTGGCGACGATCCTTATGCATTTGCATCACAACCTTGGCTAAGAAAGTCGCAATGCCCTGAAGGTGAGCGTGATTTTTTTGTAATCGGCTCAGACGAACATCAACCTCAGCAGAGATTTGTTTGGCAGCAATCATAGACTGAACTCAGAATCCAGGGGGAACGAACGGACTTGAGCACCTTCCCACTTCAATCCAAACACTGGGATTCCGGAAGCCTTGAGAAGTTTTTAGGGCGATTACCCTAAAAACCAGCAGATCTTACATTTTAATTTTGTAAGGGAGAAAAGAAGTCAGTCTTTAGGCGGTGTCGCGAGCCCCATATTCCATCAACCTAAGATGGCTCATTCACCTTGGCCTTAAGCGCTTTATAAAAGCGTTCATCCAAATTTTTCTCACTGGATAGCGGAAAGGCATACTCTTCGCCAGCGTGAGTCGTCACAAAAATAGTGCTGTCGGAAAAGAAGGACTGGTCCCGATAGATATCCAATTCGGCAATGTCGTGGAATTTCAAGAGAATGCTCGGCTGCTGCCATTCCTCAGATTGCAGCACCAGCTTACGGTCTGAAAGGAAGTACATCGAGGCTGTCACATCAAAAACAGCATCAGAATAGAAGTATTGAATCCGTTCGTCTTCTTCTAGAAGGTTTTGGCTACGGACAGCTTTCACAAATTTCTTGGGTAGCTCATTCCCAACGTAGACCGACGTTTCCGGAGCCACAGAGCCAATAAAAATAACCAGTGCCAGCAAAAGCACCACGAGGCTAGAACAACCGATGCCAGTGATTTTGAGGAACAGCTTCATCGTGAATCAAGGATGAGAAATCAGTCATCGAAGGCGGCAGACTATTAACCCTAGGGTGCCCAGAATTGAACACATACTGCCGCCTCACCGTCCTCATTCCTCAGCGTTAAGCAGATAGGCGCGCCCAGGTTGCAGGACCGACAATACCGTCAACATCGAGGCCAAACTGCCGCTGGGCCGCCAAGACAGCCTGCTCCGTGCCAGGGCCAAAGTCACCATCGGCTGAGCCATTCAGGAAGCCTCGATCCTGCAAAAGTCGCTGTAGATCAACGACATCATCACCGCGATCGCCGCGCTGCAATAGAGGCCGTTCAGCCACTACATCCAGCGTTGCCCAAGTAGCTGGCCCAACGATGCCATCCGCCACCAAATTCAGAGATCGCTGAGCTGCGATCACAGCCTGCTCCGTGGCAGGACCAAAGTCACCATCGATAGAGCCCGTAAGGAAGCCGAGACGCTGCAACAATTCCTGGAGAGTGACCACCGCCTCACCGCGATCGCCCAAAGCCAAGGTCGGTCGATTGGGCAGCACCGGATCCGCGACCTGCACCGGCAGAGCAGCAATATCACCACTGGGAAATAGCAATGGATTTTCAATCAAATGCTGCTGCACCGGATCAGCCTCCACTTGCTGACGCCGTTCTAGTAATCGACGATAGAGCCGAGCCACTTCCTCAGGACGAGTTTCGCGATCGCCAAAACGCCGCCGCTCTCGCAGAATATAATCATCAACTTTAGCCCGCAGGAACTGCACCGGATCCGAGCTTTGCAATGCAGCTAAGAACTGCCCTTCAGCAGAGTCTGCAGCTGGATTGAGCTGCTCCAAGTTACTCACCGTTTGGGCGATCAAATCATTATTTCGGCCCGTCTTAAACTGAGCCGGCAAGATATTGCTTGCCGCCCAGAGCCCTTCACGCTCCTTCGAAAAGACCGGGGTCTCTAAATCCACTGCCATCACCGCCGCAACAAATTCCTGCGGCACTATGCCCTGTTCCATCAGCTGACGCCCATAGGCATTATCGATAACACTGGCTTCCGGGGTGAACCAGGCAAAGTGGGTATCACCGGGGGACTGACCAGCCAGAGTTGTCTTACCTCGGTTGACGACCTCGTTGTACTCGCGATCGCTCAAGCGAGCAAAGTCCGCCAACTCAAACGTCGAAATACCCAACTCCTGTCCCAAGACTGTGTCATTGAGAAAAAAGGAGAGGGGGATATCTACCTGGCTATTGGAGGGTAAATTTTGCCCAAAGGGATGGTTTTCCGAATTGGCAAAGCTACTCATTAAGTTAGCTTCAGTGGTCACAAACAACGGTTTCAACAGCCGCTTCACATCCGTCACCTGGCTGCCACCATCATGCATCGCAGCAATGCGCCGCTGGCTCAGACGGGTATTCGCACTATCCACGGTGAACTCTAGGTCCCGAGCTCCCCGTAAATTTTGCAATGGACTATTGGCAACCTCAGCAACAGGCCAAGCATTGTCATTGCCTGATCGTAAGTAGCTCGCATCAAAATCTCGTGAATGCCAATTATTCCAAGGCGTCTTAAACTCCTTCATCACCATGCCACCATTGATGTGACAGGCCATGCAAGTGCCCTCCCGAGCCTGGCTGGAGAGCAAGTCCGCCTTCCGCGAATCACCACGAAACTTCCAAGTAAGCGTCGTTTCGTCGCGAGCCTG
>CALLPZ010000192.1 GCA_938015405.1 uncultured Pseudanabaenaceae cyanobacterium | reverse complement strand
CTGGAACTGGATTGCCGTAGGGCTATTTATTCTGTTTGGCTTCTCAGATGTGGTGGAAGTTCAGACTGGAGGCTGGTGGAAGCCCTGGTGGCTCCTGCTCTGGAAAGGCCTTTGTGTGGTCGGCTTGGCGATTTGGGCTGGGGTGAATTTGAGGTATCGACGCGATCTATAGCGATCTCCTGCTTGGGATTGGGTCTCCCATGGTGAACGCGGTAATAGACCAAATCTCTCGCAAATCGCAGACTTTCTACACCCTTAGTTACCTGTCCTTCAAGCTCCGTTTCACAGAAGCAGACATACGGTTTCCCGTAATTAGCACTCGCGATCGCAGAGTGCTAAATTCCTTAAGGTGAACGCTTAGGATAGGTACGATGGCAAAGCTAGTTAGTTTTAACGAAGATTCTCGCAAGGCGCTGGAGCGCGGCGTGAACGCCTTGGCCGATGCGGTCAAAATTACCTTGGGTCCCAAGGGCCGCAACGTAGTCCTAGAGCGCAAGTTTGGCGCACCGGACATCATTAATGACGGCGTGACCATCGCCAAAGAAATTGAGCTGGCTGACCCCTACGAAAATGCTGGGGCCAAGCTTATCCAAGAAGTGGCTTCCAAGACCAAAGACATCGCGGGCGACGGCACCACCACTGCAACGGTGCTGGCTCAGGCGATGATTCGCGAAGGCCTCAAGAACGTGGCTGCGGGCAGCAACCCCGTGCTGCTGCGTCGCGGCATGGAAAAGGCTGTGGCCAAGCTCGTCGAAGAGATTGCGGCAGCAGCTAAGCCCATTGAAGGAGATTCCATCGCCAAGGTTGCCACGGTCTCCGCAGGCAACGATGAAGAAATTGGTGACATGCTGTCCCAAGCCATGGACAAGGTGAGCACCGATGGTGTGATCACGGTGGAAGAGTCCAAGTCTCTCAGCACCGAGTTGGAAGTGGTCGAAGGTATGCAGTTCGATCGCGGCTATATCTCCCCCTACTTCGTCACCGACCAAGAGCGTCAAGTCGTTGAGTATGACGATGCTCTGATTCTGATTACCGACAGCAAGATCAGCGCCATCCAGGACCTCGTGCCTGTACTGGAGAAGATTGCTCGCGAAGCCAAGCCCCTCGTCATCATTGCTGAAGATGTAGATGGCGAAGCCCTGGCAACCCTCGTGGTCAACAAGGCCCGTGGCGTGCTGAATGCTGTAGCGATTAAAGCGCCTAGCTTTGGCGATCGCCGCAAGGCCATGCTGGAAGACATCGCCATCCTCACCGGCGGTCAGCTAATCTCCGAGGACATTGGCCTCACCTTAGAAGGCGTCACCGTTGAGATGCTGGGCAAGGCTCAGAAAATCACCATCACTAAGGACACCACCATCATCGTGGCCGGTGATGAAAACAAAGCTGAAGTGGAATCCCGCCTGGGCCGCATCCGCAAGCAGCTCGCTGAAAGCGAGTCTGGTTATGACCAAGAGAAGCTGCAGGAGCGCATCGCCAAGCTGGCTGGTGGCGTTGCTGTAATTAAGGTGGGTGCTCCCACCGAAACCGAGCTCAAGAGCCGTAAGCTCCGCATTCAGGACGCCCTGAGTGCAACCCAGGCTGCTGTGGCTGAGGGCATTGTTCCCGGCGGCGGCACCACTCTGCTGCACTTGGCCACCAAGCTAGACAGCATCAAAGATGGCCTTACCCCTGAAGAGGTCACCGGGGTTGAAATCGTGGCTCGCGCCGTGGAAGCACCCCTGCGCCAGATTGCCGATAATGCGGGCCAGCCCGGCTCCGTCATCGTCGAGAAGGTTAAGGCGATGGACTTCAACGGTGGCTACAACGCCCTGACCGGTAAATACGAAGACCTCATGGCGACAGGCATTATCGACCCTGCCAAGGTCGTGCGCTCCGCACTGCAAGATGCGGCCTCCGTGGCTTCCTTGGTGCTGACCACGGAAGTTCTAGTGGTTGAGAAGCCTGAGCCTGAAGCTGCAATGCCTGACATGGGCGGCGGCATGGGTGGCATGGGCGGCGGCATGCCTGGCATGGGTGGCATGGGTATGCCCGGCATGATGTAAGGCTTGGCTCAAGCTAGTTAAGTGAAAGCGAGGCCCAGCAAGAACAACAATCTTGCTGGGCTTTGCTATTGAATTGGGAGATTGCTGATTGCTCCTGGCAGGTGGTCGCGACCCCATGGCTGGCTGTTGAGTGGCTCAAGCAAGCCGAAATGCTCAAACCAATGACCCACTGCTGCTCGGAATGGAGACGACTGCCAAGTCAATCAAGTGATTTGAATTTGGAGCAGGGCTCAGAAGGGAGCCAACTTCAAGCGTTGTAAGGGGAGCAGTCAGAAAAGCCCTGCTATCTGAACCGCCCTGGTGACTGGCATCTAGGAAGATGAAAGAACCGCCAGTATTGAAGTTAATGATGATGTTGTTCACATCTATCGAGCTTGAGGGTATCAAGGGAGCTTTTGTCTCTAAACCAGCAGGTGCAAAACTGGGGCTCACGGCATAACCGCTAATATCAAAACCTGTCACGGGGTCTATGGCTGTTTGAGGGACAGAGTTAGCCACTAGTCCTGAGGCCTCATCCATTAAATCGTCATTATCTTTGATGACGACTGTGGCGATCGCCGGGCTGGAGCTAGCTTTGCTTGGATTAAGAGAAACTTGGATCGTCTCATCAGCTTCGTGCAAACCATCATCCAGTACATCCAAAGTGATGGTCTTGGTCGTTTCGCCCTTGGCAAAGTCAATCGTTCCTGTGAGTTCGCTAGCTCCACTACTACCGCCAATATTGTTGTAGTCGCTGCCGTATTCAGCTTGGCCACCGATACGGTAGTCAACGGAACTAGACTCTTGCAGGTTGCTGCTACGAGTTACGGTAAATGTCACAGAGGGGTCGTCTTGACTGCCTTCGCTGAAGCTGGCTTGGTCTGCCGTCACTTGATAGGCGGGCTTAGGAGTCAGGCTTCCATCACTGGACAGGGTGAAGGAACTGCTGGCAATATTCACCTCACCCAACGAATCAATTGTCACTAAGCCAACGCTAATGTTGTCCGTAGTTGAATCGAGTGTGACAAAGGGACTGTAAAAACTAGCCGACTCTGTAGCGGTCGAGATCAACGTTATTGCTCGATTCTCTGCGACACCATCGCCATCTACGTCGAAGGAAATTTGGATGTTGCTGCTGCCGCGTGAATCCGCTGCAGAAAAGTCAATTGTGATGCTGTGCTCTGGGTGACTGGGAGGGGCGATCGCTTGGGGGGCTGTAGGGGAAGCAGGGGATTGTTCTTCGGAGGCAGGGACTCCTGAAGGACTACGAACATCGCCCTTGTCTGGCTCTCCCGGTTTCTCGGTGGACGGTGGTGTGCCGAGGCCGAATCCCAACGTATTGGCCAGATGAACAATTGCATTTTGGAAGTCAAGTTCTAGATTGGCCCAATCATTAAAGGTTGGATCTCCCGCACCTGCATAGCTGTTAATGCTGGAGCTTGGATTCACTTGATGGCTGTAACTCATCAAGCTCTGATATTGCTCCATCGGTTTATCTATGGCATGGTCAGTTCCACCATGGAGCAGCCCAAAGGTATGACCTAGTTCATGGGCCATGGTGCGCCATTGAACAAAGGGATTCCCTAGCCTGCCATCCTCAACCCCAAAGCCTCCAAGCGTCACCAGAACATCGTTGCCAGGAACTGCATCGAAGCTTGGACTCGTCCTAAAGCCTTCCTCAGCAACACCAGAACTATTTTCGATCAAGGTGAATTGACTGGTGGAATCGGGGACGGTTAACCAAGGTGAACTCACCGTAATCTGGTGGGCTGTATTGTTTGCGATCAGGCGAATTTGCCCGGCACCGGTTCCGCTCGTAATCTTGACCACTTTTCCAACGAGATTGAGCCCCCCCAGGGGCGTCAGACTGTCGAGAGTCGTAGTGCTTGAGTCAAAAACAGCCGCTGAGAATGGATTGCCTCGGGAGTCTCGAATGAAAGAGTGGAAATCCGCGAGGACCATGTAGCGAAACAGAATTTCGCGGGCGCGTTTGTCACGTATGCCAAAAAAATTGTCTTTAATATCCTGGAAAGACCGAGTTTCAACACCCGGCAACACAACGGAATCAGTGGGTCCAAAGTAGACGATATCGACATGTCCATTGGGGTCATCCACGGGGCTGACTTCATCTCCACCTTGAAGCTCCGCTTCTCCCATATTGATCGAGAAAGGCTGACCCGCTGCATCCCGTCCCGGACCGGCATCCACATGCAGGGTGATGCCGCTAGAGCCATCGGGGTTTTCAACCGGCGCATTGGCGAACATATCCACCAGTTTTTGAATCACGCCAGGAGAGGGCTCATTGCTCCAAGCTTCAGGCGCACCGGTTTTTCTGGGGGTCAACCAATCAATTTCTAGAAAAATATCTTTGCGAAAGGGATTTGCCCCCATGCGGGCCAGATCCACATCAATTTTTCCATCTCCATCAATATCAATGCCATTAGTTTCCCAATGATTCAATAGGCCATCGCGATCAGAGTCTAGAAAGCTGGCTTGTACCCTGCGATCGCCCGCTGTCGTCTCGGCATAAAAGGCAATTTGATGCTCCTTCAGCTGTGTCGCAGTCTCAAAATTTTGTTGCTGCGCCTGGCTCACTGCCGGAGAGTAGAGCCCAACTTGATGGACGATGTTCCCGTCAATCACATCGCCAATTTGCACCACAGGCAAGGGCGAAGTCTGATGGAGAGAGAGAAGCTGAGACCCATTGGATTGCCCCTTAAAATCCACGCGAACTCGCCATAGGCCCGCTTGTTCAGAAAATAGAAAGGGTTGAATACCGGGAATCGCTGGGTTATCGACGCTGGCGGCATTGGGCGTAGCCTTAAACGTAATCACGATGCTGTCATCGCGTAACCCAGTAGCCCCTTGGCTTAAGGCTGAAATATTCAGCGGACTATTCAGTTCTGTTGACTCAAAAAATAGAGCATTCCCGAGGGCGTCGTAGCCCAGTTCTGGCTTGTTGTATCCTTGGGCAGCTGAATTTTCACCTGCTAGGGGAATGGGGTCTGTAAAGCCATTGCCAGCGTCATAGCTAATGAAAATGCCGGGGCCTTGACCGCGATCGCCTGCAAAAACAACGAG
>CALLPZ010000191.1 GCA_938015405.1 uncultured Pseudanabaenaceae cyanobacterium | reverse complement strand
TGGCTTAAAGCTGGCGTTGAGGGACTGATGGTCTAGCCCTCGCGGCAGACTGGGTAAGGAAATTCCGGTATGTCGCTGCAGGCGTTCTGCTGCCTGGGCGATGGACCAGGGGATGGGCCGAGCCTGGGGCGTTGGGATGATGCCGCTGACAGCACGACCGTAGTCGGCTCGGCTTGGCAGATAATCGTCGACTAGGTTGAAGGTCTCGCCAATGGCAGTGGGGGCGAGGGCCGCCACTGCTGCAGTCGCAAAATGTTCTTCATACAACAAAGGTAGGCTGCCCTGGGGACTAATCTGCCAATATCGCCGGGCTGGTATCGAATCAGTTGCTAAAGCATCTGAAGGGTCCTGGTCTTTAGATTTGCTATCCGCTAAGCCGAGGATGGGTTGCCATAGCTGTTGGGGGCCATAGCTGAAACCGGGTCGTAGGATCGTCGCTTGGCCACCCCAGCAGCCGTTAAAGCTGCACAGCAAGGCTTCCTGCATGAGCTTGGCCTGCACATAGGGACTGCGCTGCTCCAGGGCAAACTCTAGGGGGCTGGTCTCATCCAACAGTTGATCTTTGGTGAGTTGCCCATAGCCATAGACTGCCAATGAACTGGTCAGCACAAGGCGACGTACCTTGCTGCGCATCATCGCCTGGAGCAGTCGCTCCGTTGTTTGCACGGTTCCGAGGTAGTGGCGCTCAAAGGGGCCGGTCTGCACTTCATCGACATGAATCACAGCATCGATATTTTTGAGTGCTGCGATCGCATCTCGCCCCGTGTCTTCTAGCCAGTCAAGACTCAGCCAGGTGAGGTTGGCATGGGTCGTAATCTCGCTGGGCCGTTGTTCGGCTGGGGAGATGACAGCCAGAACGTTGTGTCCCTGGGCTAAGGCCTCGAGAAGGGTAGCTTTGCCTCGGGGAGATGCAGCCCCGGTGATGAGCAGTTCCATGGTGATCTGATTGGATAGAAGAACCTGAGTTGACCGAGCAGCGGAACTGAGACTTAGATGCGTTGGGAGAGATGCAAAACGATGCTGTGGATCTGGTCTGGAGAGGCTGGGGCTAGGGCCTGACGATGAAGTTAGGCCCTAGCCTTTGGTGCTGATGAGCAGCTCCCAAGGTTTTGAGCGAAAGATTCCAGCAGGGGGGAAGGTCGCCCTTAGGGGCTGACCGTTTTGCCTTGGGTGGAATTCGAGGAAGCAGCCGGGGCAGCACTTTGGGGGGCTTTATATTCGATCAGCTGTGCTGTTTTTCCGCTCCACTTGGTCCAGAGATAGTTCCACTGTCCGATCGCCTGGGGTAGCTTGAACATGAGGCAGTAGAAGGCGTAGAGGCGAGTCGCTTGGGGACTGTCACCCCGGCTCAGCCGGGCCTGGTAGATGCGCCAGCCTAGGAGGCCATAGCCTAGGAAGAGTAGGAGACTCAGTCCAAAAGTGAAGGGGGCGAGGGCGATCGCTACTGTGGGAAGAATTGCCCCCCACAACCAACCGCTTTTGAATTCCCGCACCATGTAGTTTTCAGGCGCTTTTCCATGGAGAGCCTGGCCTTCTGCGACGGCCCAGCCGCCTCGGATGGAGCGTTTCCACCATTGGCTAAAGTGATGCATGGCGGCGTCATGGCGGGTCATGTCGGCATCGATGCGCTCGATGAACCAGCCCAGCTTGCGCATGCGAATGCACATCTCTGGCTCCTCCCCGCAGATTAAGTCGGGGCGATAGCCGTTCACGGCTTGGAGCGCCGCTACGCGAATCAAGGCATCGCCGCCACAGGCATCAGCGATGCCCACGGGGGTATTCCATTCCATCTCAGCGAGCTGGTTATAGGGAGATGCTTCGGGAAAACGCTCGCGACGGCGACCACAGACGGCGGCCAGTTTGGGATTCTTTGCCATGGCGGTGGCAGCCTTGTCCAGCCAGCCCTCAATCAGTTCACAATCCCCATCCATAAATTGGATGCAATCCAGTTGGGGATAGTTTTTCACCAAATATTGCCAACCTTCGTTGCGGCCCCGGGCCATGGTGAAGGGCCGGGTCATATCCAGGGGCAGCCCGAGAACGCCCAACTGCTCTGCTGCTGCAAGGCTGCCGTCCGTGGAACCAGAATCCACATAGACAACCGGCATGTCCTCCGGGAGTTGTAACTGCACAGACTTGAGGCCCCGGATGAGGCGATCGCCTTCGTTCCTGCCGATCACGACAAAGCCAATGGCGAGGGCTTTGGGCTGGGAGTCGGTGGAGGCAGAGGGAGACAGGGGTGTAGCTGAGGTCATTGTCTGTAGGGTGAGGGTTTGCCGATTGTCTGAGCCTTGGGAGGTTGTGTTCTGGAGGTTGTGCTTGGGAGATTTCGCTCCGGATTGGGGGAACGCAAATTCAAGCAGTGGGAGTTAAAGCGAAGTTTGTAAAATGCCGTCAATTGGAGACCCACCGCCTAAGCTGAAGCGAATCATCAGGAGTAGGGACAGCATGGCGATATAAATTGCGGTTGACTGGAGGTCCTGGCCCAGAAGCATCAGCTTCTCCTTGGCCAATCCGTAGTACAGAGCCAGATAAGCCAAGCCATCGCTGAGGGCAATGCCGGCGATCGCGCCCAGCAATCCCCCAGCTTGGTAGCCTCCCCAAAGGCCGAAGCAAACCATGAATAGTCGGGCAAAGTTGCCATGGGCCAAGTACACCGGCTTACCAATGGCCATGAGGGTGGGGGTCATGGTGTAGAACAGGGCCGAAAACCAAATGCCACAGGCCAGAGTCGGTAACATCCAGGCTGCATCTAAGTAGCGCTCGTCGTAGAGCAGCCGAATAGCATAATCGCCGTAGCAGGTGACGAAGGCGATCGCAGCGGCAGTGGGAAGCAGAATCAGCCAGCGTTGTTTGCGCAGCGTCCTGCGGATTTCAGCTCTGGGGCGTTCCGCAGATTGGGAGGCGGTGGGAAACAGGACGCGGTGACTGATGGTTTTGAGGATCTCGCGGGGCAGGGTCGCAATGCTGAAGGCGATTGTGTAGATGCCTAAGAGTTGCAGGGACAGCAGTTTGCCAAGGATGAAGCGGTCCGCTTGGTCTGCCATAAACATCAGGGCAGTGGCTAGGAAAATGCCCTTACCAAAATGGAGGATGCTGTCCAACGCGTTCTTGTCCCAGGCAAAGCGATTGCGATGGCCAGGAATGAGGAAATGGCTGGCAATGGTTTCAAATAGGGGACCGGCCAGACCGCTGATGGCGAGGCTCCAAATGTTGGGATAGAGCCACACAGCTGTCAGCATGACAGCCAGGCTCAGCATGTAGGAGAGGGTCTCGAAGATGGTGTACAGGCCCAACTGCATTCGCCGATGGAGAATCGCAATGGAGTTGGAGGAGAAACCGCCGAGGACGCTGGTTAAGCCCACAATCGGGATGAGCGCCAGTAGGCGATCGTCGGCATAAATTTGAGCCATGGGGATTGTCACCACCAAGCACATGACCCAGAGGACCACACCGCGAATAACCTCCACGGTCCAGGCCGTGTTGTAAAACGCTTCTTCTTCGCCATGCCTGTTTTGGATGACGCTCTGCTGCGTTCCTAGATCCGAAAGGAGCTCCAGACCCATGCCTAGGGTGGAGGCCAGGGCCATCAAGCCGAAGTATTCCGGGATGAGTAGCCGAGTAAGAATGAGGTTGCTGCCAAAGCGCAGCCCCATGGTGAGTCCATAGCTGCCAAGGGTCCAAAGGGTTCCTCGGACGGCTGGATTGCGAAGGGCCTGAAGCATAAGAATCCTAGGGAACAGAGAAGTGCTAAAGGGCTTGAGAGCCCTTGAGTTGAGCGGGTTGTATGGGTCCCATGGGGGATGGGGAGGAGGCGATTACATCGAGGCGATTGCCCTTGACCTGCCTAAACAGGCTGGCCAAAAGTTGAGTCTCGGTGTGAATGTTGTGCTGGGTTGTGGCAGCAATACGCCCAGCTGCGCCCATCTTTCGGAGCTGCTCGGGGGTGGCCTGGAGCAGTTCCTTGAGGCTTTCCGTGAGTGCTTCGACGTCTCCAGCTGGGATGAGCCAGCCGTTGACCCCTGACTTGACGAGCTCTGGAATGCCTGCGATGTAGGTGCTGAGCACAGGCCGTCCCAAGCCTAGGGACTCCATGATGACCACGGGTAAACCCTCTGCGAGGCTTGGCAACACCAAGGCACGGGAGGCTTGAAGGTCACGACGCACTCGGTTGGCATCTACCCAGCCGGTGATGCTGACAATGTCTTGGAGATCATTGGCTGCAATGCGTGCTTCAATCTCCGGTCGCAGGGGACCATCACCAACGAATGAGAGCTCCAGGTCAAAGCCCTGGTTACGCAACTGGCGAATCGCATCGACCAAGAGGAGCTGTCCCTTCTGTGGGCAGAGGCGACCCACGCAAACCAGGTGAGGCTCTTGGGGTAGAGGGCTGGGCTGTTGCTGGAGAAACAGGTCGTCGATGCCACAACGGACTAAACGGATTTTGGACCATTGCTCGTAGTCACAGAGACGATAGAGCTGACTCCGACCGAAGGAACTGATGGCAACGACGAAGCTGGCTCGAGTAATCTTTTGGTCTAGGTAGAGACCCGGTGCCCGATCAAATTCTTCGGGGCCGTGGACGGTGAAGCTGTAGGTTGGACCGCCTAAGTTATGGCAGAGCAGAGCCACGCTGGTGGAGTTGGTACCAAAGTGAACATGGAGGTGATCTACGCCTTCCTGTTGGCACCAGCGATGAAGGATGCAGGCTTCCGCGAAGTAAATCCAGTGCTTGACTAGACCACTGTCTGACGCCTGACTTAGCTGACTGGCGAGCCACCAGGTGCGCAAGCTAGCTAGGGGATTACGTAGCAGTCCCCAGAGGAGCATTCCCAAGAGCTGGAGGCGAGGCAGGGTTAGGAGAATGCAGGTCTTCTTGAGTTCTTGGAGATCGCTCGGATCAATCAGTTCCGACTCGCAGGAGCGAATGGAGAACCGCCGAACTTCAATGCCACAGTTTTCAATACCGGCGATTTCTCGCCGGATAAAACTGTGACTAACCTTGGGATATTGGTTGACCAGATAGCCAACTCGCATTGGTGTTGCGCTGTTGTGCATGGATGTCCCTGGGATGCCCGCTTGCTGCAGTGGAAGATCAAGTCGGCTGCCAAACGAACCCTAAATTAAGGAACGTTGTGGACTGCAGGTTTACCCATCCACAAAAGCTGCGTGACTAGTCTTCTGTAAATGAGATATAGAGTCCTGCAAACGCCAAAAATAGGCGTTGTCCTGACTAGCTACTAATACTGAGAGATTGGAATGAACCCCTAGGTCCTATAACAAGTTTTAGCGAAGTTTAGTTGCCGACTTTTTACGGACTTTGGGTTGTATCAACGACACCATTGCTCTGGGGAGATGAAATTATAGAAAGAGGTTGATTTCGAGCGGCGAAGTATCCCCAGGCGTAGGCTAGGGGAGCCATGGTTTCGTGAATGGTAAATTCTGCGATCGCAGGAAATAAATACATGTCGAAGTAGGACTCCGTGGCAGGCCAGCTGTAAATGTTCGGGTAGACTTGGGGGCTGATTTCTTCAATGGCCCATTCATCACTGAAGAATTTCATGTCCAAAGGACCATAGACGGTGATACCCGGAGCTGCGGGTTGTCCTAAGATTCGTTGATCAAGGACTAAGGGATGCTGCGGAGAATGATGCCCAACCCCGGTCGTAAATGTCATATTGAGCGGATTGGCCCCGACGGAAAACTGCCCGGCTCGCAGGGCTGTCTTTAAATACTTTTCATCTTGAGTGAGGGCATGGGCTCGCAGTAGCGTCGTTAATTTGGGGTTGCCTAGGCCGCCTCCCCAGCCCATGGGGCGCCAGGGTTCCATGCGTGTCCAGGCAAATCCTGTGGATTCGCTGAG
>CALLPZ010000190.1 GCA_938015405.1 uncultured Pseudanabaenaceae cyanobacterium | reverse complement strand
CCCTGTCTCCTTTAGGAGACAGGGCTGGGGAAAGAGGCTCTTGCCTCTTAAACTCTAACCTTTGTCTCGACTTCAATTGGCTCAGGTGCTGCTTCTAAGCGATCGCCTCGCAAGTCATAAAGTAGGCCCATTAGTGCGGGTACAACTGTGGGGGTTAGCAAGGTTGAAAAAGCGAGACCGCCGGTGAGGGCAATGCCCAGTCCTTGGTAGAGTTCTGCGCCTTCGCCAGGAATCACTGCTAGGGGTAACATGCCGAGGACGCTGGTGCTGGCAGACATGAAGATGGGGCGGAGGCGATCGCGGGTCGCTTCAAATAGCGAATGGTGATATTCCATGCCTTCTTCCCGCTGTAGCTGTAAGGCCCGATCCACCAGCAGAATCGCGTTGTTTACCACCACGCCAATCAAAATCACAAAGCCTAGGCCGGTGATCATGTCCAGCGGAACGGACAGGCCCGGAATCAAATTGGCCAGCACAATGCTGAGTACGGCCCCGGTTAAGCCGATGGGCACGGTCATCATGATGACGAGGGGGTAGAGGAAGGAACGGTAGAGGGCGACTAGCAGCAGATAGATAATCAGGAGGGAGAAGACAAAGGTTGAGCCGAGTTGGCTTAAGGTTTCGCTGAGTTTGTCGGCGGAGCCGGTGAGTTCTAGGCGCTGGCCGGGGGGCAGTTGGGCCTGTAATGGATCCAGTATATCTCGTTGAGCTTGCTCTACTAATGTGCCGAGGGGGGCATCGGGGGAGAGGCTGACGGTGAGGTTGATGGCGCGTTCTAGGTTGACGCGGTTGATCACGTCGGGGCCTGTGGTTTCGGCGACGGTGGCGACTTCGCCCAGTTGGATTCTGGCGCCGGTGGGGGTGTAGAGGGGGAGCTGCCTTAGGTCGTTGGGGGTCTCGATTTGGCTGTCTTTGAGTTTGACGGTGACGTCGAGTTCTTCGGTGCCTTCGACGAAGTCGGAAACGAGGCTACCGCCTAGGGCGGCTTCGACCATGGCTCCGGCATCGAGGGTGGAGAGGCCCAGTTCTGCGAGGCGGGCTTGGGTGGGCCGCACTTCCAGCTGAGGTGCGCCAGCTACGTAGTCGGAGCGGACGTTGACGACGCCTTCTAAGCCTTGGATTTGAGGTTTAATTTGGGCTTCGAGTTCCGCCAGCTCTTCCAGGCTGGAGCCGGTCATACGCACTTCAAATTCTTTACCGGGGTCCTGGAAAATGGAGATGCGAATGGGGAACATAAAGCGATAGCCGGGGAAGCTAAAGCTGGGAGGAATCAGTTTGCCGACGACCCGCTCTAAGCCCTGACCATTGGCAAATTCCGGTTTGAGGAAAATGCCCATGGCTTTGAAGCGGGAGGAATGGATAAAGAATCCGCCTTCGACTTCTTCTAGGGATTGAACGTAGTTACGGGGGGCTTCGGAGAGCTCAATTGCTTCTTCAACGCTGGTGCCGGGTAAGGTCTGAGCCAGCCACAGAATCAAGTTGCGGTTGCCCTGGGGTAGGTAGTCCGCTGGGGGTAAGAGGAATGCGCTAAAGGCGAGTAAGCCAATGGGGGTTGCAAGCACAACTAAGCGGCGCCCGGCTTTACCTACGCCAATGGACCAGCTAGCGGTGTGGAGCAAAAATCGCTCCAGGCGACCTTGGACAGATTGAAATGCCGTAGAAGCTCGACCGATGGCTCGCTCGAAGGGATTGCGGCCAGCTTTGGCACCCTGTTCCAGCAGCTGTACTTCAGCTTGGTTGAGGAACAGACCGCAGAGCATGGGAACGAGGGTCAGGGCGGTGAAGAGCGAGAATAGAACGGCAGATGCCAGGGTGATGGCTACATCCGTAAACAGCTGTCCAGCTTCACCCTGAACCAAAACGATGGGAGCAAATACAGCCACGGTGGTCATGGTGGAGCCAAGCATGGCGCTGCCCACTTCGGTCGTGCCGTCGATCGCCGCATGAATGGGCCGTTTCCCCCGCTGCAAATGGGAAAAGACATTCTCTAAAACCACGATCGCGTTATCGACGATCATTCCCACTGCAAAACCCAAGCCTGCCAGGCTAATGATGTTGAGGGAGCGCCCTAATAGGGTCATGACCAAGAACACGCTGACCATGGCCGTGGGAATGGTCAGGGCAATCACCGCTACGGACCGGGGCGAGCCCAGAAAGAGCAGCAAGACCAGGACTGCCAAGAGTGCCCCTGTCAGGAGGTTATTGCGCATCAAGGCAACGGACTGATCGATGTAGTTGCTCTCGTCGTAGGCTGTGCGGAATTCAACCCCGGCATCTAGGTCATCGAAGGTTTTTTGAACGCGATCGAGGGTGTCGCGGACGCCCTGGGAGACTTCAGGGACGTTGGCCCCGACCTGACGAATAATGCCGATCGCCACAGATTCCTGACTGTTGAACAGCAGCACGCTGTTCTTGACCTTGCGGCCCAGATTCACCTGGGCCACATCACGGAGGAAGACAGTGCCCAGCTGATTGCGTCGCAGGACAATGTTTTCCAAATCCGAGATTTGGTCGGCGCGGCTGACGGTGCTAACGCGGTATTCCCGTCGTCCAACCACCAGTGGGCCACCGCGAATATCTCGGTTGGTTTGACGAATGGCATTGGTGACTTGACCAATGGTGACTTCGCGGTCGGCCAGGGCGCGGGGGTCGACGCGGACTTCCACTTCCCGCTCTTGGCCCCCGGCAATGATAAAGCTACTAACGCCTTTAACCCGGCGCAGAGCAGGCTCCAAAATGTCGTTGACTAAGTCGCGATAGTCATTTGCATTGGCAATGCGCCCTTCCTTGGGCACCATCACGAGCCAAATCATCGGGCTACTACTGGTGCTGGCCACAGAAACGTTGGGGTCACCGGCTTCTGCGGGGAGATTGCGTACGCGCTGGAGCTTGTTAATCACGTCCAGTAGACGCTCATCGGGGTCTGTGCCCCATTCAAATTCCAAGTTGATCGAGCTGCGACCCGGAGCGGAGGTACTGGTGATTTCCTGAACCCCTTCGACGCTCTCCATCACCTCTTCGATGGGGCGAGTGATCAGGTCTTCGACTTCGTTGGGGCCAGCACCAATGTAATTGGTGCTGATACTGATCTCGGGGCGATCGCCCCCGGGCTGTAGTTCCAGCGGCAGGTTAAACAGTGCCAAAGTGCCAAACAGCGCAATCAGGGCGAAGGCCACAAAGGTGCCATGTCGCCAGCGGACGATACGTTCAATAATGCTCATGGTTACGCCCTCTGCTCTGAGGTGGACGTTCCACGGGTGGTTGAGTCCGGTGGTGGGCCAGCGCTGGGGCCTTCTACCACCATTACCGGTGCTTCGTTGCGTAGGGCATCACCGCCTTTGAGCACAATTTCTAAATTCGGTCGCAATTCAGGACTGTCGATAATGACGGTTTCACCGTTGTCGCTGACCATATTCACGGCAATTTCTTGGACCATGGTGGGGCCGTCTCCATCCGCTTCAATCGCAAACACGAGCCATTCCCCAGCTCGCCTGGTCAGCACATCGCGGGAAACTTGGTAGCCATCACTGCTGCCGCTAAGACTAAAGTCTGCAACCAGGGCTGTGCCGGGTAGCAGACCTGCTGGAGGATTGGTGAGGCGAATACGGGCGGCGCGGCTCCGGGAGGTTGCTGATGCAATAGGGGTCAGGCTGGCGATCGTGGTCTCCCCTTGCCAGCCCGGTAATGCCCGGGAGCGCAATGTGACGGGTTGACCCGGTTGAATTTGAGCAGCGCGAACTTCGGGCAGCTCCAGCAGAATGTCGACAATGGAGTTATCGACTAGTTCCAAAATGGGATCAGCGCTGTTGACATAGTCCCCCACGTTAACCAGCATGTCGTTGACGATGCCGGGGGCTGTGGCAACTACGCGGGTGCGTTGGAGTGCTAGAAGTGCTTGGGCCACGGCGGCCTCTTGGGCTGTGATGTTGGCTTGTTCGGCGGAGACTTTGGCCGCTTCGGCTTTCAGCTCATCGCTACGAGGACCCGCTTGGGCATCGGCAAGGGTGGCCTCAGCGGCAATGCGATCGCTGACTGCCTCGTCAATCTCGGCTTGGGCTTCCACCAGCAGGCGATCGGCCACGGCCCCCTCTTGGACCAATCCTTTAATGCGGTTGAGGTTGTCCCGAGCCGCTGCTTCCGCAGCAATTTCCGCAGCAACTTCGGCCTGGCGTTGCTCAATCACTTTGCTCCGAGTTCCCTGTTGCATCTCAGCTAGGTTGCTCTGAGCTTCGGCAAAGAGGGCTCGGGCTTCGCTCAGGTCCGCTTCGGCTTCAGCTAGGGCGAGTCGTTGATCGACATCATCCAGGGTGGCAATCAAGTCGCCGGTGTTGATGCGATCGCCCGCAATTACTGCCAAGTCCTCAATCACACCGCTAACTTGGCTACTCAAAATCGTGCTGTCGCCACTTTCAACTTGCCCCAGCAACTGCACCTGCTCCCCTGCAATCCCAGCCCGTAGCAGCGTCGTGACCACTGGCCTAGGGGGTGGACCTTGGACGGCTGCAGGAGGTCCGCCTGGCCCCCCTGGACCACCGGCCCCTGCCGGCGGCTTCGGTCCGAACCATTGCCATAGGCCATAGCCCCCACCCAGGAGCAGCAGGGCAATCAGAGCCCAGCGTTCCCACACAAAGCCATTGGACTGGGTCGCTCGAGGCATCCCATTCTCCGCATAGCGGTCGGCGACAGCAGCCTCTTGGTGGGGGTGGGTTGATGAGGGAAGGCCAGAGTCCGGACTGGCCTTCGTAAGGCCAGGGGAAGCTGGGTTACCCAAGGGAGAGGAAGGGTAATCGGACGAGGTAGAAGGACTCATGCGCAATCGAGAGGGGGAACGTGGATGCCGAAATACCAGGCTTTCAAGCTCTGACAGGGATGAAAGGTCTGTCAGAGGTGGATGGGACTAATAGGGAGCAAAGTATGATTTAAATTCGTTTGCCGCCTAACGACTTTGCTTAGGCTGATGCTAGCACGGTCAGCGCTGAGCCACATTGTCAGCCTGTCAAAGATCTTCCTTTTGGGGGATCGAACTTAACGTTCGGTGGATTCCAGGGTTCCAGTCCGTAGCTTTAACAACAAAGCTTGGAGATTTGTCATCTCGGTCTCACTCAGGTGAGTTGTCATTTGGGAAATCAAACGGAAGTGAGTGGGGAGGAATGCTTCTAGGCGCGATCGCCCATCTTCGGTTAGGGCAATGATGGTGCGTCGGCCGTCAGCAGGGTGGGGGCGACGCTCAACCCAGCTCTGACGCTCCAGGCCATCTAAGAGGCCGGTGATTGTGCCCTTGGTGACCCCTGCCATGGTGGCGCAGTCGGAGGGCGTGAGAAATTCTTCAGGGGTGAGATCGCGATCGGCTTTGTAGAGCAGCATGAGCACGGTGAACTTGCCCATGGAGAGATTGTGTTGGGCGAAGTGCTCGTCGAAAACGCGGTGCAGATCGGCAGAGGTGGAGAGAAAGGTCAGGCAGCTTTCCACAGCGGCGATCTCGAGTTCGGGGTAACGATCTGCCAAGGCCAGCAATGCATCGTATTTGGGCAGATCGCGGAGGGTAAACACTAAGCAGTGATGGGAAAGAATGTTTTTGGATTATAGGGGATGAATCTATGGGGCGTGGGAGACCAGCTCAGGGTTTGCTCTCTCGTTCTGCCGCAATTTCGCGATCATTGGGGTCGGGTTGGCGCGCATGGGACGTTGCAATTCCTGGGCCTATGCCACAGTTAAATGATGACTTTCCCTTCCCTTGCAACGCCCCATAGCGGCTACCACTATCGGCCTAATTCACTTGCCCAGTGCGTTGGCCCCCAGCGCTTTTTTGAAGGTTGGTACGATCGCCTCACTCTGCCAGGGCTCAACCAAACCTTCGCTTTCATGTATTCCATCGATGACCCCGCAGGCGGGTCTCCCCATAGCGGAGGGGCAGCCCAAATCCTGGGCCCCAATGATGAGTACCTGATTCGTACGTTTCCCGATGTCTCCGATTTTTGGGCTAGCCCCGACCAGCTCTCCCTGGGTCATTGGCATCGGCCATCCTTGGCAGAGGAACTCGCAGGGGTAGAAGCGGACTGGCTGGAGCCAGAGCAATTTAGCCAGCAGGTGCAACAGGGCTATCAGGTTAGCCCCACGTTCCACCAGGGGCAGTTAAAGGATCCAACCGGGGGAGAGGCTCGTTGGGCCTATGAAATTGAGCCGATTTACGGTTGGGGAAATCGCCATGCCTCCCAGCAGTCCACCGCAGGCATGCTCTCCCAGTTCCAAATCTTTGAGCCGGGCTGGCAAATTCTCATGGCCCATGGCCTGGCAACGGGTTGGATTGAATGGAATGGCCAGCGCTATGACTTTGACCAAGCCCCTGCCTATCGCGAGAAGAATTGGGGAGGAGCCTTTCCCCAGAAGTGGTTCTGGCTCAACTGCAATAGCTTTGATGATCAGGCCGATCTGGCGCTAACGGCGGGGGGCGGTATTCGTGAGGTGCTGGGGCTGGAGGAGTCGGTGGCCATGGTGGGAATTCACCATGGCGGGCAGTTTTACGAATTTGCCCCCTGGAACGCCCAGGTGACCTGGTCCATTGACCCTTGGGGCCGCTGGGAAATGGAGGCCGTGCAGTTTGCCACACATCTAGGCGCTGGCCTGGGGCTTGGGGGGGATACCAAACCTCGCTATGGCATGCAGCTTCGGGCCCGAACGGATGAGCCCGGCACCCCCTTGAGGGCCCCCATGGCCGATGGCTTGGTCTATTGCTGTCGCGACACCATGCTGGGCGAGCTGGAGCTGAGTCTGTGGGAGTTGCCAGAGTCGGCAGAAAACGGGAGGGCAAGTCGACCGAAGCAGCAGGAAATGGCCAGTCTAGGCCTGCCGACTGGGGCAAAACGGGTGATATCCGCCCAAAGTCGTCTCTGCGGCTTGGAAGTTGGGGGTTTAACATCAAAGGAGGACCGCTGGGCTCAGCCTTGGGTCGGTCAAAGCAATCGGCTGTGGCAAGTCCTTGGCCCGTTGCTGGCTGCCTTTGGTTGAGCGCATGAGTTGAGCGATCGCCAGGAACAATGGCTATCCTAGACTAGTGGCCATTTCTATGGAGATGGCAATCTGACCAACGGTCTCACAAGGTTCCTTTTTCGGAGTGACTGCTACGCAATGTCGATGGGCAATATCGATGGATTGTCGCCGGACATATCCCGTGAGGTAAAACCATGAAATGGATTGAACAACTTCCCCGCTGGATGTGGTGGGGCCTGGTTTTACCTTTGTTGGCCCTGAACGCATGGGTCGCGCTGCTGTTCTACCAGTACTTCGAAGGTTTGATCAAGATTTCAGTGGCGGCTACGCTGCTGACGTTTATCTTGGGCTATCCGGTGGGTCTGATTCAGCGCCTCAACCTTTCGCGCACCAAGTCTATTTTTGCGGTGCTAGTCCTGGGTCTCGCAGCCTTGGCTGTTCTGGGCGTCACCGTGATTCCCATCTTGCTGGATCAGCTCAACGAACTGGTGGCCAAACTGCCCAGCTGGGTCGATTCTGGCTCCACTCAGCTCGATGCGCTGCAGGTGTGGGTATCCCAACGGAACTTCCCCTTTGATCTGGCTCGTTTAGGGGACCAGCTAGAGCTGCGTCTGAGCTCGAAGGTGCAGGAGATTAGTGGTGCGGTATTGGGTCTCTTGCCAGATGCCATTAGCAGCATCCTCGACTTTGTGTTGACGATTGTGCTGACCTTTTATTTGTTGCTCCATGGCGATCGCCTCTGGGACGGCATTTTCCAATGGTTGCCCGATCGCTTCAACGGTAAAATCCGCCCGCTGCTGAGCGAAAATTTCCACAATTACTTCGCAGGACAGTTGACATTAGGCCTGCTCATGGGAACCACCATGACCATTGCCTTCCTGATTATTCAGGTGCCCTTTGGACTGTTGTTTGGTATAGGGGTGGGGTTGCTCGCTATCTTCCCCTTTGGTACAGCGACGGGTCTGATTATTGTCAGCGTGCTGACAGCCCTGAAGAGCATTTGGCTGGGCGTTCGAGTCCTAGCCGTGGGGGCTGTGATTGCCCAAGTAGTGGACAGCGCGATCGCCCCGCTGCTCATTGGTGGCTTTACGGGCCTCAACCCGGTTTGGATTTTGATTTCCCTGCTGGTGGGGGCCAAAATGGCAGGCGTCCTTGGTTTGGTCATTGCCGTGCCCATTGCCAGTTCAATTAAGGCCGTCTTGGCCATGATTCAGGCCGGCGGCTTTGACGATGGCGATGATTCAGATGCCGTAGCTTTGGCTGAAGAACGACCCGAGCAGGAGCCTGAGATCCCATCTTCGGCTACATTGACCCCATCGGCTGCACCTTAGTTTTGCGTTTGAACTTCTGCTTTTGAGCCTTGGCTCCTGAGCATTCCTAGCGCATCTTCAGCGCATTTCAATGCCCCTGTGCCATGTCGGTCAGGGGCATTTGTTGGTTGAGGGTGAATGAGGCTAGGGCTTGGAGGCTAGAGGTTTGGACGCTAGAGACCTCCAAGGCTAATGGGTCAGTCGATTGCCGTTTTGCTCGGGCTGCTCTGTTGAAATATTTGCTGCATTCCCTGTTTAAGCCTTTTGCTGCTACATCGGCGGAGCGCTCGATGGTTCCATCCGAGGAGCTGGACTCGCCCCAAGCCCGTCCTCAGCGACCCTTGCGGCAGTGGTTCTCGTTGATCTTGGGACTTGTGCTGTTGGTACTGTCGCTTTGGTCTTTGGGCCAAACCCTGGAGCAGACGCCCCCCTCGGAAATTTGGCAGAGTTTACGCGCAATTCCTTCCTACGCCGTTGGCTTGGCTTTGGGGTTGACAGTACTGAACTACGGCATCTTGACGCTCTATGACGTATTCTCCCTGCGCTATGCCCGCCGTCGTTTGAGCTATGCCAAGGCAGCAACCGTGGCGATTGTCGGCTATGCCCTAAGCAATAACATCGGCTTTTCGGTGCTCAGCGGCGCAGCGGTACGCTATCGCTTTTATGGCCGCTGGGGCCTGTCTACCGGGGATATTACTCGGGTGATTTTGTTTTCTAGTCTTTGCTTTTGGGTGGGGCTAGGGGCAGTGGGCGGTGGTTTGTTTACCCTGGCTCCAGACTGGGTCTCGGAATTGCTGCGGTTGCCAGTGGGTTTAGTCCGTCCACTAGGTGGGCTGGGGTTAGGACTGATTGCAGCTCACTTGGGCTGGAGTGCTTTGGGTGAGGCACGATCGCGCTGGGGAGCAGGACGGCGATCGCTACGTCTAGGAAACTGGGTTTTGCCTGCCATGCCGTTGGAATTAGCCTTGGGCCAGGTCTGGGTGACTCTCGCTGATTGGGCAACCGTGGCAGCTATTTTGTATGTGCTATTGCCCCAGGCCTATTTGCCATCCTATCCCCTCTTTTTAGGTGCCTATTTACTCGCGAAGGTGGCAACCGTGATGAGTAATGTGCCAGGTGGTCTAGGGGTCTTCGAGACCGTTTTGCTACTGGCCCTGACTTGGCCAGATGCGGCCATACCTGAATTCTTTGGGGCCATGTTGGCTTACCGAGGTTTGTATTATCTCTTGCCTCTGCTTGTGGGCATTGTCTTGTTCTGTGGCTGTGAATTAGAGAGCTATCGCAAGAAGTTGTAAATCGATTAGAGGATAGCCAGGGCCGTGATCAGGGCAATTAGGGTCTAAAGAGCGGCAATGTCGGCAAATCTGCTTGCTGATTGACCTTTTTTATACATCTTCCAGAGTTGTGATCCGGAAACTTTAATCAATTTTTTTTAGAGTAAGAAAAAGCACATCTATTTCCCTAGATAACTCCGTGACGGTAAGAAAATGCCTTACCTTTGGTTCAGGCATTTATGTACATACGCGACCTAAGCCGTAGTCACTTTTGTGGCACCGCTGTTGGGTCCAGCAGCTTCTCTATCCGGCGATTTTCTGAGTCTTTTGGTATCCGCCATCGCCGCTCATACGTCTTAAGGCAAGAACATGATCACAGTTAAAGTAAAGACCGGAATGCTGGCTGGCGCCATCCTGACCGCTGCAGCAATTTCCATGCCCGCTCAAGCGGCAACTACATACGACACTAACTTTCAAGTGTTTGATATTGGTAGTGGCGTAGCTGTGTTTGACATCACAGGTACGGTTACCTATGACGGCCCTGCGACCCTGACGGCTACACCTCAGGATCTCAGCTTGACCGATGCTAATAACTTCTTGGACTACGACTGGAATATCAATTCCATCGCTGGCAACCTGGGCAACTTCACGGGAGCTAACTCCTTCTGGAACTCGTTCACGAATCCTCCTCTCAATGTGGGTGGTTTCCCCGTTCCTTTTGAGATTTCTGAGACTCTCTTGACTCTGAAGCCCTTGACCAATGGTCAGAACGTACAGTTGTTCACCAATGATTGGGCCAATGGCATCAGCATTGAAGACAGCACCAACGGTCTTTCCTACGTCTTAGGTAAAGCTGACCCTATTCCTACGCCTGCGCTCCTGCCTGGTTTGCTAGGCTTCGGTGCTACCATCGTGCGTCGCAAGAAGCAGCAGTCTGAAGCTGCTGCATAATCGCACCATCGCTGTTATGGCGATGGGGTGATTTGGAGCGAGTTCTGGCTAAATTCTGCTGGAACTCGCTTTCTAACTATCCGGAGTAAGCCGCTTGGCTTACGGATACATATAAGTATATTTTTACATTCGAAGCCTGGATGGGCTGAGAGCTTCCATTTCCCCCAATGTTTTGCTCTAGCAACTGGCGTCAGCTCAGTCTTTGGTACTGGTTTTCGCTTGTGTCGATAAGGCTTAGGTTGGGTCGATGGATGATTCGAAGCTCATTGCATGCTTGTCATGACGGTCTTATATGAGTCTCTATTTTTATATTGAGCAGGCTAAGTCCCTCTCCGAAGAGGACTGTGAGCAGCAGATCGTTGAATATACTGCTTTGCTTAAGCAACGTCGTTTAAGTCACGATCGCCGGTTTGAGACTCACCTCACTTTGGGCTTCCTTTATTTGGAGCAGGAGGATCGTGAGCAATGCCGATTGCATTGGCAGCAGGCGACGGCTCAGGATGGCTTGGAGCAGTCTGGTAATTTGGCGCTCCAGGGGGAGTTGCTATATTTTCTTAGCCAGCATCAGTTTGCTTTGGATTGTTTTCAGGCTGCGTTGGAACTAGAGCCGGAGGATCCAGCATTGTGGATGCACCAGGCTAAGGTGTTGCTTAAGCTGCAGCGCCCTGGGGAAAGCTTGCAGGCCTATGAGAAAGCGTTGAGCTTTCTCCAGGAGGCGGGTTCCTTGCGGGGTGAGGCGCTGCTCCGTCAGGGGGCGATGCTCCATGAGCTGAAGCGCTATGACGAGGCGATCGCCAGTTATGACGGGGCGATCGCGATCAATGCTGAGCTGCCGGAGCTGTGGAATAACCGAGGTAATGCACTCCATTGCAGGGGTGACTATGCAGAAGCGGTGCAGAGCTATGGGCGAGCGCTCATGCTAGATTCGAAGCATAGTGCAGCTTGGCATAATCGAGGGAATTCGCTGGCGTCGCTAGGTAAGGCTGAGGAAGCTTTGGCCAGCTATGACGATGCGCTGGCATTGGATGAGAAGCGACTGTTGACTTGGCAACAGCGAGGCAATGTACTCCAAGGGCAAGGTCAATATGCTGCTGCCTTGGAGAGCTATGAGCAGGCCTGTAAGCTGGGCTCTGGTACCCATCAGCTTTGGAATAATCGCGGTAATACGCTGTATTGTTTGGGCCGCTATCAGGATGCGATCGCGAGCTATGACAAGGCAACTCGTATCAATGGGGCTCAGGCTTCGATTTGGTGTAATCGAGCCAATGCGCTGTATCGGCTGGAGCGGTATGCCGAGGCGGCGGCGAGTTATCGCAAGTGTTTACGGTTGGATGGTAAGAAGCGGTTTGCGTTGCAACAGTTGGGCCATGCGCTGTCGAAGTTAGGACAGTGTAGTGAGGCGATCGCCCAATATGATAAGGCGAATAATCTCAATCCCAGTGTGGCGGAGACTTGGTACTGCCGAGGCAATGCCTTGTATGCCCTAGGGGAGCATGAGGCAGCAGTATTGAGTTATGACAAGGCGGTGGTGGTGGATCCGCAGCACCATGAGGCTTGGAATAATCGAGGCAATGCCTTGCAGGCTTTAGATCAGGCTGAGGTGGCCTTGGAGAGCTATGCCCAGGCGTTTGGAGTGAAGCCGGATAAGTATGAGGCTTGGTATAACCATGGCAATGCGCTGCATGGCTTGGGGCGGTATCTGGAGGCAGTGGGGAGCTTTGATCGGGCGATCGCGCTAGAGCCGGATGCAGCGGAGGCTTGGTATAACCGGGCCTGTGCTTATGCGCGGTTGTCTCGGCATCAGCAGGCGTTGAATAGTTTGACGCGGGCGATTGAGCTGGGGGATGAGGAGAGTTTGGTGTTGGCGAAGGAGGATCGTGATTTGGCGGTGTTGCGCTCTCAGCCTCGGTTTAAGGCGTTGGTGGAGAAGCCAGTGGAGGTAGAGTCGGAGCCGGTGGCGGCTAAGGTCTCTGTAAAGGTGGCGAGTTGAGGGATGTTGTGTTGTGAGGGGGGAGGTCTTCCCTAACTTAAGTTTGGGTGATGTCTGAGAAAGGATGTCATACCTGCTCAAGGGGCAAGACAACTCCTCCTAGCCTCCTCCATTCGGCCTGTTCAGGATGAAGCCCCAAAACAGGGGCGGAGCAGATTTGAGAGGTGCGCCAAAAGGTCGTTTTAGGGAATGGATGTCATAGTCGGAGGGATTCTATTTTCGGATTCGTGCCCATGCTTCGTCCGTTTCAGGCTCTGCCACGCTTTATTTTGGGCGCGATCGCCATCGCAGCTAGCTGCACAACTGCCCAAGCTGCTGAACGTATCTCATTTCAGTTTGGTATTTTGGGCGATAGCCTGGCGGTGGATTCGATTAAGGCGTTTGCTGAGCAGGGAACGGTTGATGCGGAGTTAGCGGCATTTCTCAATTTTCTGCCCTCTCAGGCTCGGACTCAGCTACGGGAGGGGTTGACCCAAACGATGGAGTCTTCGGAGACGGTGCCTGCTTCTCAGTGGCTCTACTCTCCCATGGGGGATAAGGTTTTGGACTATGCGGGGGGCATTATTCAGATGCCGTCTGGGCAGAACGGTAAGCTGGCGTTGCGGGCGGCGATTGTGTTGGCTGGGAGCGAGCCGGGGGGCGCGACTCCAATGGGAGTTTTGGAGGCGTTCCCGGCGGAGAGTATTCGCTTGGATTTAGCCCAGGCTTGGGGAGATTGGCGTAGGATTCGGGCGGCTTGGGATGCTGATGCAACAGTGGTGGCCCAGGTGAAGCAGGTGGCTTTATCTGAGGCGAGGCGATCGCCGATCAATCCAGAAGCCTTGCCGTCATTGTCCAAGCCAGGTCCTTGGGTGGTCGCCCGTCAGAGCTGGATGCTGGAAGACTCGGACCGAGAGCGGCGCTATCCCGTCGATGTTTATCAGCCCCAGGTGCTGGATGGGATAACGGGTCCGTTGCCGGTGGTGGTGATGTCCCATGGCTATGCGATTAATCGCAAGTATTTTGCGGGGTTAGCGACGCATTTGGCATCCTATGGGGTGGTGGTGGCGGTGCCGGACCAGGTGGGGAGTAATTTTGGCCAGCGTTTGGCGTTGGAGGCGGGTCTGTCTCAGGAGTCGTTTTTGCCGAGTGAGTTTGTGGTTCGCCCTTTGGATATTGCGGCGGTTTTGGATGAGCTGGAGCGGCGCAATGGGGCGGATTATCAGGGGCGGCTTCTGTTGGATCGCGTTGCCTTGGTGGGTCATTCCATGGGGGGGTATACGGCGCTGATGACGAGTGGTGCAACGGTGGATTTTGACCATTTGCGGGGGCGTTGTTTGTCGCGGTTTATTGAAGTGGATACGGCGTTGTTGTTGGCCTGTCGGGCTTTGGAGTTGCCTGGGGCGATGGCTCGGTCTTTGCAGGATGGGAGTTTGCGGGATGGGCGGGTGCAGTTGGTGGTGGGGTTGTCGCCGGTGGCGAGTTTGTTTGGGGAGGCGGGGATGGGGAAGATTACGATTCCGACGGTGATGGTAGCGGGTGATTCTGATTTGGCTGCGCCGATTGTGCCGGAGCAGGTTGAACCGTTTGGTTGGTTAACCAATGCGCCTGAAAAGTATCTCTATATGGTTGAGAATTGGTCCCATGAGGAGGGGGTGACTGGGGTGATTTGGGACTTTTTGGGGTTGGAGGATGCGTTGGGGCAGTCTTTCGCTGAGGCGAATGCGGTTTTTCAGGCCAATTTAGGGACGGCTTTGGTGGCGGCGGTGGATGTTTATGTGAGGGATGAGGCGGGGGCGCGTGACTATTTGTCGTCGGGGTATGTGGAGGGGGTGAGTGCGGGGGATTCGCTGCGGATGCATTTGGTGCGATCGGTGGTTCCTATACAGGATGAGTAGCTAGTACAACTGGTTTGGCAGGTTGCATTAGCCATGGGGTAAGGTGGTGAGGCTGCTCGGTTTAACGTAATGGCCAAACAGAATAGGAGTGAGCTTTGTTTGGATTTGGCAGAGGCGGTGGAGGCGTCGCGGGTGTTGCCGGAGGGGCCGCTGCTGAGGAGTGAGGATACCTGGCGCGGTATCTACTTGGCGGAATATTGCCATGGGGCGGCGGAGGCGATGGAGCATCGCATGGCGAGCCATGTGTTGGATTTGCCGATTGGGTCTCGTTTGGTGGGCCATGAGCGGTGGCTGGATGGCAGGCTTGCTAGCTATCAGCAGCAGCCGGGGGAGCTGGATTTTTGCCCAGCGGGGGCGAGTCATCGGGCCGTTTGGGCGGATCAGGTGCAGTTTGTGTTGGTGGTGATTGAGCCTTGGTTTGTGGAGCGGGTGGCGGCGGAGCTGGAGGTTTCGGAGGATATTGAGTTGGTGCCGCAGGTGCAGGTGCAGAGTCAGTTGTTGCAGCAATTAACGTTGGCGCTGCGGGGGGATGTGGCGGAGGGCTATCCGGCGGGGGCGATGTATGGGGAAGTGTTGGGGCGTTCTTTGGTGATGCAGCTGTTGCGGGTTTGTGGGGAGCAGCGGTTGCCGGTTCTGGAGTCGGTGGGGTTGTCGCGAAGGGCTTTGGCGGCGGTGGAGGATTATGTGGAGGCCCATTTGGCTTGTGAGCTGCGGCTGGGAGATTTGGCGGCGGTGGCTCACTTGAGTCCGGCCTATTTTTGTCGTTGTTTTAAGCGGGCGACTGGGTTGGCGCCCCATCAGTTTGTGGTGCGGCGACGGGTGGCACGGGCGAAGGGGTTGTTGGGGCAGGGGGAGTTGAGTTTGGTGGAGGTGGCGTTGGCCTGTGGGTTTGGCAGTCAGAGTTTGTTAAATCGGCATTTTAAGCGGGTTGTGGGGATGACGCCGAGGCAGTGGCAAAAGCTGTGAGTTTCTCTAAAGCTGAGGTTGGATGTTATCTAAAGCTCAAAGAGCAAAAATAGACAAAACGA
>CALLPZ010000189.1 GCA_938015405.1 uncultured Pseudanabaenaceae cyanobacterium | reverse complement strand
TTCTTGATCTCCTGGCGTGGTTACTGGCAAGAGTTGATCGAGACGATTGTTTGGGCTCACGAGCGTACTCCTCTCGCCAACTTGATTGGCTGGAAGGATAAGCCCGTTGCTCTCTCCATCGTTCAGGCTCGTGTTGTGGGCTTAGCTCACTTCTCGGTTGGATTTGTTCTAACCTATGCGGCCTTCTTGATTGCTTCCACAGCCGGGAAGTTCGGTTAATTGCTTTTTCGCTCATCCAGTCTCAACTTGTGTTCTGAGTGAGATGCCAAAAGCCCTCGACCAATAGTCGAGGGCTTTTGTTTTGCTAAGGCGTTCGTCTTCGGGGGCAGTGGAGGAGGAGAAAGGCAAAAAATTACCTAGTTGTTGAGATTGACGCAGCTTTGACAAAGGCTTGTCATTACAGGACTTGAGAGGCGTATGCTGAGTCTATCTTCAGAGCTGCCGGCCTCCTCAGATGGCATTTCGATTTGGGTTTGGTTAGGGGCACAGCTTTGAACTACTCAGTTGTGTTGTTTCCTAATATGTCCTATTTCTCGACTGCTCGGAGACGTTTCCTCCAGTTGGGCCTGATGGCGACTGCTGGTGTCTTATGGGGGCGCCGCGCTGCTGCCATGCGTCTCACTGCTGGCTGGCTGGAGTTGAAGCAGTTGAAAGGCGAGGCTGTCGTTCAACTGCGCGATCGCCAGCGAATGAAAGCCTGGGAAGGATTGCGCCTGCAGCAACCTGGGGATTGGTTTGAGACCGAGGATGCAACGAAGGCCGTCTTCGAGCTGGATTCTGGGATCGGGAAACTGTATGTGGTGGAGAACTCGGCGCTGAAGTTGAAGGCGATCGCCCGTACGGCTTCAGGTGCAAGGTTGACTGATTTAGAAGTTCTCCACGGTCAGGTGCGCTTAGCCCTGCGCTCCTTTAACAATTCAGAATCCCGGTTAAGACTCGTCTCCCCAGCCAGCATGACTGAGGTCACCGGAACAGAATTTGGTATTACCGTTCAGCCCGATGGCACAACGGGGGTCGCGACGGAATCTGGGACTGTAGAAGTCACAGCAGAGGGGCAAACAGTGATCGTCGAAAGTCAACAGCAGACCCGAATTGTTCCAGGGTTGCCGCCTCAGCCCGTGGTTCCCTTAATGGACTCCACCGAATTACTCATGGAACGGGCTGAGCATTCTGGTGAGTGGCTGTACTTGGAAGGGGTCATGGACCCGATGAACTTGCTGGTTGTGGACGGGGTGTTGCATACGGTGGGGGCCGAGGGACGATTTGACATCAGGCTGAATGTTGCCGAGCAAGACTCGGTGATTTTAAGGGTGACGACTCCCTTAGGTCAGCGACGTGTTTATCGCATTCCACTGGATCAAGCTGAGGCTGATGCCCGTCGTTAGCGGCGGCTGGACAAGTGTTTTTTGTTCCGTTCACTTCTCTTCTTACAGCTGAGGCCTCTGGAGCTTTGGAATGATAAGGGTCGTGAGGTGACTTCCTTGTCCTAACCATTTCAGTCGCTGAGATAGAGCTATTTCAGTTTGTTGGTGACAGCGCTGGAGCCCTAGCAGCGATACCTTTACTTTGAGATTCCCTCTGGTTGATAGCAGTTGTATAAACAAAGGGGAATGGCTCTAGATGATATTGGACTGACATGAACGATGCATGGTCAAGGCTTACCGCTATTCTGCCTAGAATGTTATCTCCTAAATATTTTTTTGAGTAGTGGGTTACGGGTCAAGCTGTTTGGGGAGATTGTGCTCTATTACTGTTATGGGTGATGGAAATCGCCTATATCGTCAAGCAAGCT
The DNA here is from genome assembly GCA_938015405.1 of uncultured Pseudanabaenaceae cyanobacterium. Taxonomy (GTDB): domain Bacteria; phylum Cyanobacteriota; class Cyanobacteriia; order PCC-9006; family JAAUQQ01; genus JAAUQQ01. Next base: position 7,635 of record CALLPZ010000189.1, on the reverse strand, counting down.
TGGAAGCATTGGAGAGCAAGGCATTTGGGGACCGTCATTTCGCTGGATTTAGGTATGTTGAGCGCTATGGTGTTGGCCAATACGAAGTTGTCGATGCAGGCGCTGCATACTAATGCCATGGGGAGGCGAGTGGCCCAGCTCAATGTCCTTCAAGGGCAAGCTTGTTTGGAGTCACGTTTCATCTCCAACCTCTTAGTTGCTTGCGTGGAAACGTGGGCGATTCAGCCCCGAGAGCAAAATGATTTCGCGACGCTATTGGATTGGAGCAAACAAGCAGGTAGGGAGCCAGTGGCATTAATAGGCCAATGCCTTCAGTTTTTGAGGTTGTTGGACCAACTTTCCCAAGCTTGGGAAACACACTGGGCTCGTTCTGAGGTCAATATGAGTGTGGCGGCACAATTGGAGGATTTGCTGCTACTGACTGGTTGTATTGACGCTTCAAATCTCCGATTTGGTGACAGCAAGTCATCGAACACTCAGCCCATTGGGGCGTTTCATATTTATATTCCTTCAAAGGAACAGAAGGTTATTGCACAGCAAGCGATCGCGTCTTGGGGAGCTCAGAGGAACTATGAGATTCCCGTGGCGTAAACAGGCTAACCGTTCCATCGTCACTGTGGAGCGTCAGGAATGGCCTAGGTTTGTCCGTTTGGGCAGGCGCTTGGGCAACTCCCTGATGCCTGGATTTGTGGGAGCTGTCCTGACGATGGCGCTGCTGCAATTGGGGGTGGGAGCTGCGATAACGCGAGAGGTTCATGGGGCTCTATTTCGCTGGCGCGGTGTTCAGCCCTGGGACGATCGCCTGGTTCTAGTCAATATTGATCAAGCAAGTCTTGAGCAGCTGGGGTGGTTTCCCTGGCCCCGCGATCGCTATGCTCAGCTCCTGTCCCAGTTCTCTATGGCTGGGGATAACGTTGTTGCTTTCAATCTGATTTTTTCGGAGAGCAGCTCCGAGGATCTGGCGTTTGCGGAGGCAATGAAGCGCCATGGTCAGGTCGTTTTGAGTCGAGCCTGGGCCTTGGATGGAGAGGCATGGAATCCAAATCCAACGCTTGCCGAAGCAGCAAGCACCGTGGGAGATATTACTCGCCTGAATGATCGAGCAGATATTGCAATTCAGCCTGTGTTCTTGCAAGTGCAAGATCAACCTAGATTGGCTGTGGCGACATTGCAGGCCTATGGAATGGTTCAGGAGGCTGTCACGCTTCCTGCCTTAGATCAGCCTGTCTATCTCAATTGGCCAGGTCCGATTGCTAAGTTGGTGCAGTATTCGTTTGTGGATGTGCTGACAGGGCAGGTTTCACCAGAGGCTTTTAAGGACAAGATTGTTCTGATTGGCTTTACGGCCCAGGGACTTGATTCACTGCTGATTCCCTTTAATGAAGGCAAGGAAGCCAATAGTGTCTATCTACATGCTGCTTTGATGCATACCCTCTTGCAGGAAAATGCCTTGGGCGTGTTGCCTCTGCAGCTGAAGGTGGTGTTGGGGATTTTGGTGGGTCCGATTTGGGGAGCCTGGTTGCTGCATTTCTCCAGACTCCGGCAGCAGTTGGGAGCTGGTGTCGGTGTGATTGGACTGTGGGTGGGTGGCTGTGGTTTGGCATTTATCGGGGCAAACTTTTTACTGCCAGTGGCTTGGCCCTTATTGATGCTAGGGTCCACCGGAATCATTGCTTTTCTTCTGAGCCATTTTCAGCTGGAACGGCAAAATCAAGCCCTAAGTCACCAGGCTAATTTCGATGCCGTCACGCAGATCCAAAACCGGAGCTACTTTGAACAGCAGCTGCCGCTCCTATGGCAAGGATGCCTCCAAAGACATGAACCCCTGGCGTTAATCCTCTGTGACATCGACCATTTCAAGGCCTATAACGATGTCTACGGCCATCCTGCTGGAGATAGCTGCTTGCGAGAGGTTGCCCAAGGAATTCAGTCTGCTTTAAGTCGGTCTACGGACTGGGTGGCACGCTATGGTGGCGAAGAGTTTGTCATTCTTCTTCCTAATACGGATTTAGAGGCTGCAGTGCTTATGGCGCAGCGTATTCAGGCGAGCTTGAAAGGCTTGTACTTACCCCATAGCGGCTCTTTGGTTGATGGGTTTGTCACCGTGAGTTTAGGCATTGTCAGTGCGGTACCGAACCCAGTTATGTCACAGCAGCTTCTAGTGAATGAGGCGGATAAGGCGTTGTATTTGGCGAAGCAACAGGGGCGTAATGGCTACGTGGCCTTGCCTTGCCCAGGTTAGCTTTGAATATTTCGTGGGGATTACTGTTCGCCAGTTTTGGAAGATGGATGGCTTGGCAGCGAGTGTTATTCCGTTCGGAAGCATTCAGCGATGCAACTGCTTGGATAGGCGCTGAGGCCTATAATGGGGAACTGACAGAAATTAGCCGCCCTACTTCTAATTAAGCGCCGCCATGACTTTCACGCCGATTCAACCTACCTCCGGTTCCGCTGCTAACGCTGGTGAGCAGGAGGCTCAAGCCATTGAAGCGGCGATCGCAAGCTTAGGGGCTAGACCCGATGCCTTAGGGCGGTTCGGTCAGTTTGGCGGAAAATATGTTCCAGAAACCTTGATGCCTGCCTTGGCAGAACTGGAGCAGGCCTTCCAGCGCTACTTTAAAGACGAAGAATTCCAGGAAGAATTCCAAGGCCTGCTGCGTGACTATGTGGGCCGTCCTAATCCGCTGTACTTTGCTGAACGCCTAACCCAGCACTATGCTTGCCCCGATGGCAGCGGCCCTCAGATTTACCTTAAGCGGGAAGATCTAAACCACACTGGTGCTCACAAGATTAACAACGCTTTGGGTCAGGTCCTCCTCGCTAAGCGCATGAAAAAGCAGCGGGTCATTGCTGAGACTGGTGCGGGTCAACATGGTGTTGCTACTGCAACCGTTTGTGCTCGCTTTGGCCTCGACTGTGTGATCTACATGGGCGTCGAGGACATGGAGCGTCAAGCGCTGAATGTTTTCCGAATGCGCTTGATGGGGGCTGAAGTGCGAGGGGTGACTGCGGGCAGCGGCACTCTCAAGGATGCAACATCTGAAGCGATTCGGGACTGGGTGACCAATGTGGAGAGCACCCACTATATTTTGGGCTCTGTTGCGGGTCCTCACCCTTATCCCATGATTGTGCGGGAATTCCACTCCATGATTGGTCAGGAAACCCGCCGCCAATGCATGGAGAAGTGGGGTGGCTTACCCGATATTCTGATGGCCTGCGTCGGTGGTGGCTCCAATGCCATGGGCCTGTTTAACGAATTTATTAATGAGCCCAGTATTCGCATTATTGGGGTAGAAGCTGCGGGCCAGGGCGTCAACACCGAGAAGCATGCGGCCACGCTCACGAAGGGTCGGGTTGGTGTTCTCCATGGAGCCATGAGTTATTTGCTCCAGGATGAAGATGGCCAAGTGACAGAGGCTTATTCGGTGAGTGCGGGATTGGACTATCCCGGTGTGGGGCCTGAGCACAGCTACTTGATGGAACAGGGCCGAGCGGAGTATTACAGCGTGACTGATCAGGAGGCGCTGGAATCCTTTAAGCAGGTCTCGCGTTTGGAAGGGATTATTCCTGCTTTGGAAACGTCCCATGCCTTTGCCCACCTCAATAAGCTCTGCCCAACATTGGAAGGCAGCCCTCGTATTGTTCTGAACTGCTCTGGCCGGGGAGATAAGGATGTGCAGGCCGCTTCTAAGCGGATCACATTTGATTAAGTCTAGTGATTTAATTTCACGAAGCAAAAAGCCCAGGCAGTCATGCCTGGGCTTTTTGCTTGAAAGGAGTTGCAGAGGGCAGGTTTTCCTTGGGAAGCAATACTGCTTCTGGAAAAGTTGAATGCTCAACTTTTCCCCCTACGATTCAATCATTGAAACTATTTCAAATTGTCTGCGCCTTCGATGATGGTGACAGAGTCAATCACATCGCCTTTCTCGATGCTATCCACCACATCCATGCCATCCGTCACACTGCCAAATACGGCGTAGTCGCCATCGAGGAAGTTGACGTTATCCAAGGTGATGTAGAACTGGGCGGAAGCAGAATCGGGAAACTCCGAGCGAGCCATGGCTACAGCGCCTCTCACATGCTGGAGTACCGGAGCATCGGTGATGCCAGAAGCTGCAAAAGGCTGGCTGTAAATGGGCTCTTTGGCACCTTGGGGAAGAATCTCCAAGGGGATATAGCGCTGTTCGCCGGATTCATCGACGTAGCTACCGGTGCCAAGACGTTCCACCGGGATGCTGGGGTCCTTGCCTTGGGGATCGCCACCCTGGGCGACGAAGGGCTGGGGGCTACGCACGACCCGATGGAAGATTGTGCCGTCGTAGACCCCCTTTTGTGCGAGGTCTACGAAGTTACCTGCGGTGATGGGGGCTTTCTCGCCGTCCACTTCAATGGTGATGGGAGAACCGTTGACGGTGAGGATAACGGTGGCTTTGCCTTCGAGGCGGGGCAAGTCACCAAAGCTAGCTAAGGGGTCAATGGTCTCTTGGGAATCAGCGACTTCTGAGGCGCTCTCTTCGGCCGAAGTGTTTGCTGCTGTGGTGTCGGCAGCTTCATCGCCACAGGAGCCTAGTAGTAGGGCTAGTGCAGCTCCTCCAGCGAATAAGACGCGTTTGAAGTTACGTTTCTGCCTACGCGGAGCAACACTGGAAGACAAGTCTTCAGATTGGTCATTGACAGGCCTAGGGGAACCGTCAATCACAGAGCGAAGCGCCATACTTTTCCTCAAATCACATGCAAAACTCCTCAATGATGCCACAGGGATTTTGATTCGGTGGGATTCTCCGAATCTTTCACGTTGGAAGGCTAGATGCCCTATAGAGTCGAGCTTTGGAGCGAGGTCCTGCGATGGAAAAGGCGATCGCGAGCCTCTCCTTTTAGTTCCTGGTCCCTGAGCGAGTTTGAGCTTGGATGGTTTAGGTCGTCGGGAGCTGAGCGACATCCTGAAGATGATTCCTACTGGGCTTCAAGCTGATATAGCCCAGCAACAATACGAAAAGAATTGAACCTGCCAGATACTTCACGGGCTCTGGAACCCAAGTACTTGGCGAGAAGAAGGCCTCAATCACGCCGGCAATAATCAGCATGGGAATCATGGCAAAGGTCAGCTTGGCGGCCTGGAGACCATAGTGCTTCAGAGCATCGATGCGTTTGTAGGGGCCAGGAAATAGCAGCGCCTTACCAATCAGTAGGCCTGCTGCACCGGCTACAAAAATGGCAGGTAATTCCAACGAACCATGGGGGAAAACAAAAGCCCAGAAGGGATAGGCCAAATTGTTTTGCCCTACGAGGGTGGCGGCACTGCCAATCAGCAGGCCATTGAAGAAGAGGATAAAGACGGTGCCAAGACCACCCAACATTCCCCCGGCTGTAGCCTTGAGGCCCACGGAGATATTGTTGATCATGAGTCCCGCTGCATCGGTGGGGTCATCGCCACTGAGGATAGACCCCATCCAGAGCTCGCCGTCGTCCCGGACCTTGCTAATGAGTGATTCGGGTAAGGTGAGGCTGACAAAGTTGGGATCAGTCCAGGCCAGCCACCAGCCAATTAAACTTCCAACGATAAAAATTCCGGTAGACAGGGCAAGATAGGCCCAGGTTTCTCGCATGACCCGGGGTAGCTCCCATCGATAAAAGTCTAGGGCGGCTTGCCAGCTCTGGTGGCGAGGTTTTTGATAGACCTGGCTGTAGGCCCGCAGGGTTAGCTGCTGGAGTTGTTGGGTGAGCTGTTGGCCGATTTCCCGGGTTTGGGCGCGGGCGAGGTCCGCAGAGACAGAGCGGTAGAGGCTGGTGAGTTGCTTCACTTGGGAAGCTGTGAGCGATCGCAGCCCCTTTTGCTCTGCCAAGCTCAATAGTTGCTCCAGCTCTTTCCAACTGGGCTCTCTGCGAGCGATCCAACGTTTAACGTTCATGAACCTTTATCCAGCGCTCGCTCAAGCCTAGCCTATGATGGCGCTGTTCCTTGGATCCCCTAGATGGTTCGGCGTCCAGTCTGGATGTCGGCGTTGAGTTGGCTGTTACCGTTTTCTATTCAGCTTCTTTTCTTGTCCTATGGCTTCAGCTTCCTCTCTTGGTCCGTTGAGCGTTGGCAATGTGGTGAGTGCCGCATTCTCTTTGTATAAGTCCCAGTTCAAGACGTTCTTGAAGTTGGCTGGATGGGGCGTGTTGTGGAGTTTGGTGCCGGTCTATGGTTGGGCCAAATCAGCCATGTACCAGGGGCTGATTGCCCGCCTGGCTTTTGGCCAGTTGAGCAATCAGCCGGAAACGGTGGATGAGGCTAGGACCGCAGTCGCGGACCAGATGTGGAATTTTCTGGTCGTCCAAATCTTGGTCGGTCTGATCATGGGAGGCACCTATTTTGCAGTCATTGTCTTGGCAATGATTGTGCTGATTCCTGTGGGCATTGGCTTGAATGCTGGTTTAGGAGATGCAGGACTGGTCATCACAGGAATTTTGGCTGTCCTTGCGGTGCTGGCTTTGATTCTGGTTTTGACTTGGCTCTACGGACGCTTGCTGATTCCGGAGGTGCCTCTGGCGGTAGAGGCGGAGCTGCGAGATCCAACAGCAGCAGTGGGTCGCAGCTGGACCTTGACGAAGACTTCTGCCCTGCGAGTGATGGCGGTGACCTTTGTGGCGGGCCTTGTGGTGGTGCCTGTCAATACGGCGGCCCAGGCAGTGCCCCGCATCATGATGGCTGTGACGCCAGATGACTCTCCGGTTGTGTTTCTCTGGTTGCTGGTGCTGATGGTCTTGGCGATGGTGGCCAGCGTTGCGGTGATTCCGTTCTGGCAGTCGATTAAGGCGGCGGTGTATTACGATTTGCGGGCTCGCCGGGAAGGTTTGGACATCCAACTGCGCGATCGCCCTATCTAAAATTCTCTTTAGCCAGATGAAGCGGTCTGGTTCCAAGGGAATTGTCTAGTCTCAGTTTGTATATATCTCTATTGAGAGAATTTCACCGCAACCGCCATGCAGTTTTTCAAGCAAATTAAGCAGCGGACTCCCGAGAGCGTGGAGTTGGAGTTCACCCTGGCGGGTATTGGTAGCCGGGTTTATGCGTTGGCGATCGACTACACCGTCATTGGTGCAGCGATTATGCTGGTTCTGCTGGTGGCTACGATGCTGGCTAGCCAACTGATCAAATTGATTGAGATCTTTGGTGGGTTGGGCAATTTGGAGCTGTGGCTTTTTGCCTTGGCAATGTTGGCGCTGTTTGTGATTTATGTTGGCTATTTCGCGTTGTTGGAGGCGAGTAGTCAGGGACAAACGCCGGGTAAGCGGTTCGCGAAGATTCGAGTGATTCGGGATGATGGTCGTCCGGTTGGGATTTTTCAGACGACAATGCGGGCGCTGTTGCGGCCTGTGGATGAGTTCTTGTTCCTGGGCTTTTTGTTTATTGTCTTTTTCAATTCCGAGGAGAAGCGTCTTGGGGATCTGGTGGCGGGGACGCTGGTGATCCAGGCGGAGCAGGCTGAAGGGAAGGGGACTGTGACGCTGTCTGATGAGGGCAAGGAGGCTGCCAAGGCATTGTTGAATATGTCGGATCTGTCGCCGCTGTTGCCGGATGATTTTGCGACGATTCGACAGTATTTGGAGCGGCGATCGCAGATGCTCGACCCGGCGCGGCAGTCTCTGGCG
>CALLPZ010000188.1 GCA_938015405.1 uncultured Pseudanabaenaceae cyanobacterium | reverse complement strand
AAATCAACGGTTACCAGATCTATCAACATATTCAATCCCTCCCTCAGCAACCTTGGGTCATTGCCATGAGTGCTTCAGTAGATGGGAGTAGTCGCGATCGCTGCTACAGCTTGGGCATGAATGACTTTGTCCCCAAACCCGTATCCCAAGAAGATCTCACCCAAGCGCTCACTTACTTCTGGCAATATTCTCAACAACAAGTCGTTCCCCAAAAGACTGGCTCCATGCCTAGCGACCCCCCAGCGAAGCCATCCAGCAACCCAGACACAGGACGAGCCTCAGCAGGCGAAACGGCCCTGGCTGATGACAAGACTGACTTCCCTCCCTGCTCTAGCAATGCCCCCTCTCTCAGACTCGATATTTTCAATGAGGTGCGGCAAATGTGTAGCGACACCCGTAACTTTGACGGACTTCTCAGCGCCTATCGAGCAGATGCCCAGAAACAGCTTCAAGCCATGGTTCAAGCCCTAGAGAACCAAAATGGTCTGGCATTATTCGAAGTGCTCCATAGCCTTGGCCCAGCAGCATCTAGCCTAGGAGGTCAACGTCTGGCAGACCTTTGCCTTCACCTCGAGAACCAGCTCCGTGACCATGGCTGTTATCCCTATGAGACTCAGCCCACTAAAGCCATTGAAAGTCGGCATTGGGGAAGAATCGGACCACAGATCCAAGAAATACAAGCGGAATACCAACGCCTCACAGCAGCCATAGAATTCCAAACCTGGGAAATTCAGTAAAGCGGAGGATTCACACCTCAAGTTGGCAACCTAATAACTCGTCCATCACGCAGCAATGGACGGACAAGAGGTGACAAAAACCATAATCCCTCACCGAGAGACTACGGATTATGCGCCCTCAACTGGAACAATGGATTGGCCGATGGGGAATTGAGTCATAACAGGCTACTTTAATTGGGTCTTTGACGCCAAGCCAAAATCAGCTTTATCAGACCGGCAAAATGGCTGCATGTTCATCACAGCAGCACCCAGCAAGGGTCGAGGCCGAAGTTGAGACGGCTCATTTCACCCATTTTGGTCTTATCACTTTAACTTCTATGGATACGCTGATGGACTGGTCTCTTCTCTCCCTAGGATTACCGCTGGGGGACAATTCTATTGCCCCGCTTTTGCTGGTGGCCATCGACTTCACAACCTGGATTCAGGCCATCATCCTGGGCCTAGTGCAAGGCATCACCGAATTCTTGCCCATCAGTAGTACTGCTCACCTCTTGATCTTTACTGATCTCTTCGATTGGCGCGGCACCTGGGACAAAGCAGCCACCGATGCCATCCAATTTGGCAGCGTGCTTGCTGTCGTAGGCTACTTCCGCCAGGATCTTAAACAAATTTTTAGTGGCACCTGGGCAGCCATCCAGACGAAGGACTGGCAGCGCGAAGAATGGAAAATTTTTCTCGGCATCGCTGTGGGTACAGTTCCCGCCCTGGCCGGAGGACTAGCCTTAAAACTCCTGGGCATTGAGCTGGAAAGCAGCATGGTCATTGCAGTCATGTCCATTGTCATGGCAATCTTGCTTGGTCTTGCAGAGCAATACGGTCGCCGTGAGCGAGGCTTCGATAAGCTGAAAATTTCTGATGGTGTCCTTGTGGGACTGGGTCAAATGCTGGCGCTGTTACCCGGTGCTTCTCGATCTGGCTCAACTCTAACCACAGCATTATTCCTGGGCTTAAAGCGCGATACTGCCGCTCGCTTCTCCTTCCTGTTAGGTATTCCAACCCTCACCATTGCGACCCTGGTTCAAGCCAAAGATGTACTGGATAAAGGAGATATGTGGCTGCCGTTGCTCATTGGCATCATCTCCACCTTTATTTTCTCCTACCTTTCCATTGCCTGGCTGCTCAAGTTCCTTCGCCAACAAAGTGCCTGGGTGTTTGTTTGGTACCGTTTAGGCTTAGGAGCCGCTTTGCTCGCAACAATTTTTGGCGGTCTACTGAAAGCCTAGCCCTCACGAGGCAAGCCACTGCTCACCCAGCTCAAAGATTCCATCCCCCAGGACGTGACTTATCACGTCCTGGGGGATTCGCATTATGGTGGAGATAGATGCTTGATCTGACCTAACTTCAAGACGCGCAACGAGAGACGAGACCGAGATGAGCCGAGCCACTATCCAACCCGCGCTAATTACTCGGGTTCTGCCTGATTCCATTGGCGAAGACATTGGCTTTGAAGCCGGCGATCGCATTGTCTCCATCAATGGCGAGAAACCCCGCGACCTAATCGACTACCGTTTTCTCTGCGCGGATGAATGGCTAGAGCTGGAAGTTCTGGACGGCAGCGGCGAAGCCCACCAAGTCGAAATTGAGAAAGACTACGATGCCGACTTGGGCTTGGAATTTGCCAATGCCCTATTTGATGGACTGCTCCAATGCAATAACCGCTGTCCTTTCTGCTTTATCGACCAGCAACCCCCTGGCAAGCGAGAAACGCTCTACCTCAAGGATGACGACTACCGCCTCAGCTTTCTCTACGGTTCCTATCTAACCCTCACCAATCTAACCGAACCCGAGTGGAGTCGTATCGAGCATCTGCGCCTCTCACCGCTGTACGTCTCCGTCCATGCCACCGAGCCAGACCTGCGCATTCGCCTGCTGAAAAACCTACGAGCCGGGAAAATATTAGAGCACCTGCGCTGGTTTCAAAGCCGCCAGCTTCAGGTCCATTGCCAGGTGGTAGTTTGCCCTGGCATCAACGATGGCGCACATCTACAACGCACCCTGACGGACTTAGCAGCCCTCCATGAAGGAGAGATTCCCACCGTCATTTCCGCCGCAGTGGTCCCCGTGGGACTCACCCGCTTTCGTCCCGCAGAAGATGAGCTTCGGGCCATGGAACCCGAAGATGCCCAAGCCGTGATTGATTTGGTTCAACCGATGCAGCAGGCATTTTGCGATCGCTTCGGTGGCAACTTCGCCTGGCTCTCCGATGAATGGTTCCTCATCGCCGGACGCGACTTACCCTCGGCCCAAAGCTACGAGGACTACCCTCAGCTAGAAAACGGTGTCGGCTCCATTCGGAGCTTCATCGATGAGTTCCAGACGAAGGCAGCCCAACTGCCCCGCGAAATCTCCCCTCCCCGACGATTTACCTGGATCGTCGGCAACGTTGTGGAACAGGCCTTCGCCCCCATTGCCGCAGAAATGAACCAAGTCGAAGGACTTCAGGTAGAGCTCGTAGGCCTTGCCAGTCGCTATTGGGGCCAAAGCCTGACTGTCACCGGCCTCCTCACCGGGCAAGACCTGATTGATCAGTTAAAAGAGCGGGCCAGCCGCGGAGCATTGGGTGACGCCATCCTATTGCCATCGGTCATGCTCAAGCCAGGCGAACGCAAGTTCCTGGATGATTTACTGGTGGAAGATGTTTCCCAGGCTCTAAATCTCCCAATTCTGGTAGCAGACGGTATTGAGGGGCTCCTGACGGCCTGCATCCAACAGGCAGAGCTGAAAGTCCCGGTAGGGAGCATCCAGGGCTATCCCGGCGAACTCCCCACCTCATAGTCCCAACCTCTGCTCAGCCAAGGTCTGAATAGACGGCTTCTCCAGGTTTGCTGCAGTGAAAGACACTGCGATCGCAAAGCTGTAAATTCCCATAAGACCCTTGAAGGAAGTCGCAGGTGATTAGAGCAAATTGAGTCTAGAATTTCCCCAGGTTTCTGACCTGGAAAGTAGTGGAAGGCCTATACGGCCTTTAGATGACCCCAGGCCCCACGCTAAACTTGGGACCGGAAGAAATTTTTCCCCGACAGCCAATAAATCGTACAGATCGTCGTTATCACCGACTGTAGAGTGGGTATGAATTAGA
>CALLPZ010000187.1 GCA_938015405.1 uncultured Pseudanabaenaceae cyanobacterium | reverse complement strand
CTTGCAAAATCCCAGCACTGGCAGCCTAGGCGCACCGCGCACCGTGCTGGTCAACATCTTGGATAATGATGCGCCAGCAACCATTTCGTTCAGCAATGCCAATCTCAGCACCTCCGAATCGAGCCGCACCGCCTCGGTCACAGTTCAGCGTAGCGGCGACAGTAGTGCCGCTGCCTCTGTACGCTTCCGCACTCGCAACGGCAGTGCCAGAGCCGGTGAGGACTATACCGCCCGATCTGGCCAAATCAACTTTGCCGCTGGCCAAACGTCGAAGACCATCGATCTTGCCATTAACGATGATGCCTTTGTTGAAGGCAGCGAAACCTTCAGAGTCGAGCTATTGAATCCCACAGGGGGCGTCTTAGGTAGCCAAACTCGCTCCACCGTGACGATCCTCGACAATGACCTGGAGCTGGGTAACCTCACGCGCACCACTGCCGTTGCCGGCCTGATACAACCGACGACGCTGGATTGGACCCCCGACGGTCAGTACATGTTGGTGGCCCAAAAGAATGGCCAGGTCAGAGTGGTTGATGAGAATGGCAACCTGCGCACCAGGCCGCTGGTGGATATCTCCGGGGAAGTGAACGATACCCGCGATCGCGGTCTCCTAGGCTTGGCGATCCATCCCAACTTCCCCAGCCAACCCTTCGTTTACCTGCTCCACACCTATGATCCCCCAGAAACCGCGGGTCGCACTGGCCTCGGTGGCCCCGACGGCAAGGGCAATCGCCCCTCCCGCATGGTCCGCTTCAGGGTCAATCCCAACACCATGGTTGCGGATCCAACCAGCAAGGTCGTCATGGCAGGCACCAACAGCACCTGGGCCAATACCAGTGCTCCCACGGGCAATAGCACTGGCGATACGAGCATTCGCCCCTCCGGCATCATCGGCGGCAGCATCACGGCACCCGCCAGTCAGATCAACCGGGGCACCCAAGATAATGACCCGGGCCGGGCTGGACTGCAAAATGGCAATATCCGGGACTATCTCGCCACCGACAGTGAATCCCACACCATCGGCGACCTCGAATTTGGCCCCGATGGCTTTCTCTACCTCAGCAACGGCGACGGCACCTCCTACAACTTCGCCGACTCTCGCACGGTTCGCGTCCAAGATGTGAACAATCTCTCAGGCAAGGTGCTGCGGATCGATCCGCTCACTGGCAAAGGTGTCGCTAGCAACCCCTTCTTCAATGGTGATGCTGATAGCAATGCCTCGAAGGTGTTCTACTCTGGCCTACGCAACCCCTTCCGCTTTGCCTTTGACCCCGTAACCGATCTCCCCGTCGTCGGCGATGTGGGTTGGACCAAGTGGGAAGAAATCAACACCGGTGCCCCTGGCTCTAACTTTGGCTGGCCTTACCTAGAAGGCCCCAACCCCACAGGTGGATACAACACCTTGCCCCAAGCGGTGTCCTTCTACAACAACGGCAACCGCAACAAACCTGGCGAGACTGCGGCAGTCTTCCCCCTGATCTCCCGCAGCCATGGCGCACCGGATAATGCCAATGCCATCACCATGGGTGACTTCTACAACAGCAATACGCTGATGTTTGGCGATGTCAACGGCGGTACGCTCTACGCGGCGACCCTGGATAGTAACCGCCGAGTCAGTAATGTGCAGGTTTTTGACTCCAATAATCGATTTGTCGTCGATATGAAAATGGGACCAGACGGCAAGCTCTATGGCGTCAACCTCGTTTCTGGCAGTATCCTGCGCTGGGAACCCGATGCCCCTCCGACCAACAACCTCAACGCCAACCTCAGCAACTTTGCCAACTTGAGTTCCCTCAAGCTCAACGGCTCCGCTGCAGGGAGTAGCAATCGCCTGCGCCTCACCAATGCTAGCGCCAACAAAGCGGGCAGTACTTACCTCAAGCAAGCTCTGCAAGTGAACCCTCGCACGAGCTTCTCTAGCCGATTCCAATTCCAGATCGCTGGAGGTCAGGGTGCTGGCGGTGCTGATGGATTTAGCTTTGTCCTGCAAAACAGCAGTGCGGGCACCAATGCGGTGGGGCGTACCGGTGGAGACCTAGGCTATGCCGGCATCGGCAAAAGTCTTGCCATCGAGTTCGACACCTACGACAACGGCAGTGGCGACATCAACGGCAACCACCTTTCCATTCTGCGCAATGGCAATGTCAACGCCGCTTTGAAAACAGTCAATGCTCCGTTCAACCTTAATGGCGGAACAAGATTGACGGCCTGGGTTGACTACAGCGGCACCACAGACAAACTGGAGGTTTATCTCTCCAATAATTCCGTCAAGCCCAGCAATGCTCTGCTCTCTGAAGAACTCGACCTCGATGCCTTCTTGGGTGACAAGGCCTATGTTGGATTTACGGCAGGCACGGGTAGCTTGACCAATAATCACGACATCCTCAACTGGTCCTTTAATAGCTAGACCTGCAAGCTTGACTGCCTAATTGAGTCCCACGTTCAGTTGGGCAAGCCAAAGCATCACTGACCCACAAAGAGGGCTGGCCTTAAAGATCTCTAAGGCCAGCCCTCTACTGTTCTATGGAATTGCGATCCGAGGCTGGCAATACAACCTTTGAGCGGTTGGTTGCATCTGTAGCACTGACTGGCGGCGCGATCGCCCCTTAACCTCACCACTGTCTGGCCCCACTACTAACCGCCACCGCCGCCGCCACTGCCCACATCTCCGCCGTCGCTACCACCATAACCGCTTCCACCACCGCCACCGCCGCCATAACTGCCATCACCAGAACCACCGCTGCCATAACCACTATGGTCATAGCCACCACTCTCTCCCCAGCTAGAACGATGCCCCCTGCCAAAA
>CALLPZ010000186.1 GCA_938015405.1 uncultured Pseudanabaenaceae cyanobacterium | reverse complement strand
TCTGTGGTGATGCGATCGTTATAGACCTTTTGGAACGCCTCCATGCCTTCCTGGCTCTGCATGTCGTAGCCCGCTTCCAGGCCTTGCAGGATAAATTGCTTGGCCATGCCAGCCCGGTTGGGATCAAACATCCAGCCGGTGAATTTGTTTTCGATGGAGCTGAGATACTTGGCGATCGCCCCCGCACTCCTAAGCTTGTACTCCTGCTTGAGAAACGTCCAAAAGGCCACCAGCTCAGAAATAGCCCCTTCCGTCTCACTGTGATCTGCCAAGGTGATCTTGGCGGGCAGAATTTGCTCCATCACCACCTGGGCATCGGCCTTCGTCATCTGAGGCAAGGTCATCTCACCATACTGATAGGCCACCTCGATGAACGTGCCGATCCACTGGCCTCCCTCAGGATCGGCTTTGACCTGTGCTTGTCCCAAGTCTGAATCCACAAAAACTTGGATCGCATCATTGATGTAATCCAGCAGTAGCGGTTCGACTTCGTCGTAGGAAAGCTTATCCAGCAGGCGAATGTTAAATGTCATCGCGAAGCAGCTTTTCAAAGCAGGATTGAGGGCGGTGATTGATGCCTCCTTGAGCCTATCTAGATGTTCAGTCAGTCTCAAGAGAGGTGAAAGGTTTGTAACGTAAACAGGCTGAAGGCGATTCTGCAGGAAGTTTGCAGCGATCATAGAAATCGCCCCCTTGTATCTCTAATTTCCCAATGGCTCCAGATGCCAAAGCTTTCCTTCCCATCCGCATCGCCGTACTGACCATTTCCGACAGCCGCACTGAAGCGACGGATAAGTCTGGCAAGCTATTGTGCGATCGCCTCACCAACGCTGGCCACCAGCTGGCTGAAAAAGCGATCGTCCCCGATGACATCTACCAAATCCGAGCAATTGTCTCCCGCTGGATTGCTGACGCGACCGTCCAGGCCATCATCACCACTGGCGGCACGGGGGTAACTGGGCGGGACGGCACTCCCGAAGCCATAAAGCCGCTTCTAGACAAGGAACTCCAAGGTTTCGGAGAACTGTTTCGCATGCTCTCCTATACAGACATCAAAACCTCTAGCCTTCACTCCCGCGCCCTTGCAGGCGTGGCCAACCGCACCTATGCCTTCTGCTTGCCCGGATCTTCTGGAGCCTGTCGGACCGGTTGGGATGAGCTGATTCGGCCCCAGCTCGATAGTCGCCATCGGCCCTGCAATCTGGCCGACCTCATGCCTCGTCTCCAGGAGTAGCGTCGCCATGGGAATCACAAGACGCCAGGCCCTTCAAGCCACAGCAGGGTTTGGCCTAGCCCTCGCAGGTTGTCAGGGCAACTCCTCAAGCCATCCTCCAAAACTCGTCATCGCCACAGCCACAAACCTACAATTTGCCATGACTGCTTTAGTGGGGGCTTTTAAGGCTCACACCGCGATCGCTTGCAATGTCATCCATGGTTCATCTGGCAAACTCACGGCTCAGATTAAATCTGGGGCCCCTTTTGACCTCTTCGTTTCCGCCGATCTGAAATATCCTACGACCTTGTTCAAGGATGGTTTTGCCACCGCCGCACCGATCACCTACGCCTACGGAAAACTGGCGCTCTGGACAGTCAATCCCAAGCTTGAGCCTAGCTTTCAGGACCTCACCCAGCCCAACATTCGCCATATTGCCATCGCCAACCCCAAGATTGCGCCCTATGGAGCCGCCGCGATCGCCAGCCTCAAACACCAAGGCCTCTACCCAGCCATACAAGACAAACTCGTCTTTGGCGAAAGCATCGCCCATGTCAACTACTTCATCACCAGCCAAGCCGCCGACATTGGCATCACCGCTGAATCAATTGTTCGCTCTACAACTTTCCACAACAAAGGTCGTTGGCAAACCGTCCCCCCAACCAGCTATCCCGCCCTGGCCCAGGGCGTCATCCCCCTCAAGAATCGAGAGGGATTACCACAGGAGTCGTCAACACAACTGCGCTCCCAGGCTCAACAATTCCAAGCCTTTCTCCTGTCGTCTACGGGCCAACGCATCCTCAAAGACTTTGGCTATGGCCTCCCCAGCTAAATGAATTGCCTCACCGGAACCATTGCCAGCATCGCCACCCAGGGCAGCCTCTCCCTCGTCAAGGTACAGGTGGGTGAGGTTCAACTTTCAGCGATCGTCATTGACACTCCCCAAACAGCTCCCTATCTGAGACTTGAGCAGTCGGTCAACGTCATCTTCAAAGAGACAGAAGTGATTGTGGGAAAAGGCTACAACCATGCCGTTAGCCTACAGAATAGACTCAGAGGCAAGGTGCGCTCCCTAGACTCCAATCCCTTAATCAGTCAAGTTGTTCTAGACACAACTGTTGGTCCAGTGACTTCCATCATCACCACCAATGCCGTCCATCAGCTCAAGCTCGTTCCTGGCATTGAAGTCACGGCGCTGATTAAAACAAACGAGGTCATGCTTTCCGCCCTCTCTGCACCATCGTCCTAACTCTCCCTAACCGACCTTGCCCAACCATGCCTGACTGGGACCCCCTTCAACTCACCTTGCGGCTCGCCTGCATGACCACGCTCCTCCTTGGGGTCATCTCCATCCCCCTGGCTTACTGGCTGGCCTATTCCCAAGCGCGCCTCAAGCCAGTAGTGGAAGCGATCGTCAGTCTGCCTCTGGTGCTGCCTCCCACAGTCCTTGGCTTCTATTTATTGCTGATCTTTAGTCCCGCCAAGGGCCTGGGGCAGTGGCTAGATCACTGGCTAGGCTTGCGCCTTGTATTCTCCTTTGAGGGTCTAGTTCTCGCTTCAGTGCTGTCCAGCCTGCCCTTTATGGTGCATCCCATTCAGGCGGGGCTCGCCAACCTATCCCCCTCCCTGAGCGAGGCAGCCTATGTGCTGGGTAAGTCCAAGACGACAACGCTATTCAAAGTCCTCTTGCCTAACATCAAGCCCTCTCTCCTCACGGGGCTCGTACTCACCTTTGCCCACACCATTGGAGAGTTTGGCGTGGTGCTTATGATCGGTGGCAATATTCCGGGTGAAACGCGAGTGGCTGCGATCGCCCTCTACGACGAAGTGGAAGCCCTCAGATATGACCTAGCCCACACCTACTCCCTCATTCTTGTCGCCCTCAGCTTCACGATTTTACTGAGCGTTTATTTACTCAACGGCAACCACTTCCCCCGGCGACTGTCATGAGTCAGGCTGTTATCAATCAAGTCGTCATGGGCCAGGCTCCCCTGATCACCCTTAACCTGCATCAGCCCCTGCTCTCTGCCTCGGGAAAGATGGCCTTACAGGTGAAGCTGGACATTGCCTCCGGCAGTTTCCTGACCCTCTATGGTCCCTCCGGCGCGGGCAAAACGAGCCTGCTCCGCATCCTCGCCGGGCTGATGACACCGGAGCAAGGAGAAATCGTTGTAGATGGGCAAGTCTGGCTGGATACCGACCGAGGCATCAATCTACCTCCTCAACAGCGCAGCACCGGCTTCCTCTTCCAGGACTATGCTTTGTTTTCCAATATGACAGTCAAGGAAAACCTCAGCTTTGCTCTCAAAAAGGGACAAAACAAAACCATCGTGCGAGAGCTGATCGAACTGATGGAATTGGGAGCACTCCGCGATCGCAAACCCAGTAGCCTTTCCGGGGGGCAGCAACAGCGCGTCGCCCTAGCTCGCGCCCTCGTCCAGCAACCCAAACTACTCATGCTCGATGAACCGCTATCGGCCCTCGACAGTACCATGCGTCAAAAGTTGCAACAACATCTGCTTGCAGTTCATCGTGCCTACGGGCTAACAACAATTTTAGTCAGCCACGATGCTGCTGAGATCCTTCGTCTTTCCAATTGGGTCGTAGAGCTGGAGCAGGGGCAAGTCATCGGGCAAGGTCGCCCGAAGGATATCTTTAGCCATCGCTCAGTCAGTGGTAAGTTTCAGTTCATCGGCGAAGTCGTCGAGATTACCCAAGAGGGATTCATTTTTATTGTTGCGATTTTGATTGGTCAGGAGCTCACCCGAGTGGTAGCTGATCAAGCCGAGGTGGAGGGATTAGTAGCGGGCGATCGCGTCCTCGTCGCTTCCAAAGCCTTCAATCCCATCATTCAGAAATTGCCTTAGTCCGGCCATCAGGCTCTGAACAGATGGAGCTGCTAATTGCGCACTGGCTCGGGAGAGTTCGCCTGAACACAACCTGCTT
The DNA here is from genome assembly GCA_938015405.1 of uncultured Pseudanabaenaceae cyanobacterium. Classification (GTDB taxonomy): domain Bacteria; phylum Cyanobacteriota; class Cyanobacteriia; order PCC-9006; family JAAUQQ01; genus JAAUQQ01. The sequence goes on along the minus strand of CALLPZ010000186.1, from coordinate 5,132 downwards.
GGTCATTCGATGGAGCACCATGCTCGCAATCACCAAGGGCGACAGGGGCTCCATCTAGCGGCCCCTGTCGCTCCGCCAAATAGGCATCCGCCGCTGCCGCATCCAAAGGCTTTGAAAAGAAATAGCCTTGAACCATCTCACAATCGAGGGATTTGAGATGGTCCGACTGCTGGGTCGTCTCAACCCCCTCTGCGATCACATCCATTCGCAAGCTGCGGGCTAGCTCCGTAATGGTTCGCACAATTTCAAAGCTATTTACCCCAGGCTCCAACTTCTGGACAAAGGAGCGATCTATCTTCAACGTATTGATAGGGAAACGGTGCAAGTAGCTCAGGGACGAATAGCCTGTACCAAAGTCATCCAAACTGAGAGAGAACCCCCGAGACCGCAGCTGGTTAAGAATCTCAAATCCAGCTTCTCCTCCCTGCATTAAGAGGCTTTCTGTAATCTCCAGCTTGACCGAGGAAGGATACACCTCAGTATCTATCAAGGCCTGGTCCACCATGGCCAAGAATCCTGGGTCCTGCATTTGGCGACTGGAGAGGTTGATACTCATGGTCAATTCCTTCCAGGCTGGATAGCGCAGTTTCCAATCCCGCAATTGTTGAAGCGCTTGACGCATGATTTGCTCTCCCATGGGAACAATCAGCCCCGTCTCCTCCGCCAAAGAAATAAACTCAGCAGGCGCAATGATCCCCTGTGTCGGATGACTCCAGCGCACTAAGGCCTCAAACCCCGTAAGCCTCATGGGAGACAGCTCAAAGATAGGTTGATAGTGCAACAGCAGTTCACAGGCCTCAGAATCTTGATGAATCTGGTTTTGGCCCGTCTCCCGGCTTTGCTGACAGCGCTCCAGGGCAGCCCGCATATCCTGCTCCAGGTTGATTTTCTTGAGCGCAGCCTCATACATATCTTCGCTAAAGAGCTGATGGCAGGCCTTACCCAGCTTCTTGGCCTGGTACATGGCAATGTCTGCATCTCGCAAAAGCTCTAGGGCAGAGGAGTATTTAGGTGCTCCCACAACCACACCAATACTGGCGCTCATGGCCACGGTGATGCCCTCATCCAGGTCAAAAGAGCGTTGAAGCTTCTTCTGCAACCGTTGGATGATGACTTGCTCCTCATTCTCATCACAGAGGTTGCGCAGCAAAATTGTAAATTCGTCTCCACCCAGGCGAGCAACGACGTCCACAGGACGGACAGATTGCTGCAACACGGCGGCGATTTCAATCAGTAGTTGGTCTCCACGATGGTGGCCCAAGCTATCGTTAACCGTCTTAAAACGATCCAAATCAATAAAGAGGACTGCAAATCGCTCCTTCGTACGTTGGGCCAGCATTTGGTCCACACTTTGGATGAAGTAGCTACGGTTCACTAAGCCAGTGAGATCATCATGGCAGGCGGTGTAATGGAGCTTAGATTCCGCCTGCTTGCGATCGCTAATATCATGGGTGATGCCATCGGCAATCAATTCCTGAAGATCGGGGCAATAGCGGATTTTTGCCTTCGTTGTCAGCCAACGCATCTCCCCTTGGGCATCACGGAGGCGATACTCCCATTGCAGGCGTTGCCCATCCACCGCATTCGCCAATTGCTGTGTGATCTTGTCACGATCATCAGGATGAATCCCTATCAACCAGGGGGAGGAGTTTTCCAGCAGGGCTTCGGCAGGGATACCACAGACCTTCTCCACCACAGGATTGATATGGATGAATTGAAAGGGAGCAAGGGTGGCAGACCAAACAATTTCATCTAGAGAGTTGAGGATCGTCTCCAAGCGGGCTTCACTTTGCCGCAGCTTCGCTTGGGTCCGTCGTAGGTTTAGATGGGTCCCCACTCGGGCCTGGACTTCTTGCTCTTGGAACGGCTTTGTAATGTAGTCCACCGCACCGAGCTGAAAGCCTCGCAATTTGCTGTTGACATCGGCCAGGGCCGTCATGAAGATAATGGGAATTTCGCTGTAGCGCGGATCGGCCTTGAGGCGGCGGCACAGTTCAAAGCCATCCATCCCTGGCATCATGATGTCCAGCAAAATGAGATCGGGCGATCGCCGTTCAATTTGCTTCAGGGCCCGCTCTCCACTGGTGGCCACTGCTGTCTCCAACCCCGCATCGCTCAGGGCATCAGAAATGACAGCAAGGTTGGTGGGAGTGTCATCAACAATAAGAACAACTCCGCTTTCGGTGTAAGGCATAGCTGAAGGAAGTCAGGGAACACAAAGATGCAACTGTCACGGCCAAAACTCACAATCCCAGGCCAACTCACAATCATACTGGCCATCCAGAATGGCATTACAGCAGCGCATGAGTTCATGGTGCTAAGGCACTGGCAGGGGAGGCTCCCCCAACGAGGATTCAGTAATAACCTGCTCGAGAATAGTCTCAATGCGTTCGAGGTCAAATTGCTGAGCCAGCTGTAGCAACGGGGCGAAAAAATCCAGATATTGCGCCTCATGCTGGCAACATTTCTGAATGTCTTTGCAGAAGGCCTTCACCCGACCCACCTGAATCGAGGCCAGTAAAGGCTGGAGTATTTCAACTGGAGGCTTAATCACCTCCCCTATCTCGGCCCAGTCAACATTCCCCTGCTGCTGAACCACATCCTCATAAATCCATTGAATCGCAAGATTTTGCATCAGCGCATCCAACAACTCCTGCATTTGCAACGGCTTCGCTAGGAAGCCATTGCTCCCAGCAGCAATACTCATACGCTGATCCTTAGGACTCACCGAAGCCGACGAGACCAACACGGGAATCTGATCGTATTTTTCAGATTGGCGCATCTGTTCCAGGAGCTCGAAGCCATCCATAACAGGCATCGACAAATCCAGAATGACCAAGTCTGGGCTCTGCTGTTCCATGACTTCCAAGGCAAGCTTTCCATTCGTCGCATGGTGAATCGTAAAGCCCAAAGGGCCCAATAAATTTGAGAGCACATCGCGATTTTCCCAGCGATCATCCACAGTCAAAATATGTTGGTGCTTCCCTTCATAGCCCAGAATTTTTAAGCCATTGCCATCCATGGCCTGAGACCAGACTTGGGTCAACGGCAGCTCCAGTTCAAACCGGAACTGACTACCAACCCCTAGATGACTTTCGACCTCAATGTGGCCCCCCATCAACTGAATCATTTGCTGACTAATCGTGAGACCGAGACCTGTCCCTTGATTCTTACGCTCTCGCTCTCCCACCTGCTCAAAGGCTTCGAAGAGGTAAGGCATCTCACCCTCGGCAATTCCAATACCTGTATCTACAACAGCAAACCTCAGCTTGGCCGCCTCTGCTGAGAGGCATAAGCACTCCACCTGCAAGGCAACCGTGCCATGATCCGTAAACTTAATGGCATTGCCAATCAGATTGAGGAGCACTTGACGGAGGCACTTTTCATCCAGCTTGAGTCCCTCTGGCAGAACACCGACAATTTCATAGCGAAGCTCAATTTTCTTCTGCTCTGCCCGGACCCGACAAACCTCCACTATGTTCTGGAGGAACGAGGGAAAGTGGACGGGTAAAGGGGCGAGTTCTAGCTTCCGAGCCTCAATCTTGGCCAGGTCCAAAATTTCATTGATTAAATCCAGCAGATGATTGCCACAGCTATGGATAATTTCTATGCCATGACGTTCTTTGGCGTTGAGCTGACGCGATCGTCCCAGAATCTGGGCGTAGCCTAAAATGCCATTAAGTGGTGTACGCAACTCATGACTCATCTTGGCCAAAAACTCACTCTTGGACTGATTGGCAGCATCCGCAGTCTCCTTGGCTTGCTGTAGCTCTAAATTAAGCTGCTGCAAATTCTCCTCTGCCCGCTTCCGTTCGGTAATGTCTTGGAAAGATCCCAAAACGCCAATCACAGTACCATCTGCATCATGGAGGGGAACCTTATTGGTTTCCAACCAAGCCTGCCTGCCATCCGCCTGGAGCAGAGGTTCAATCACGCCAAGCTCCGGCGTATTCCTTTGCATGACCCGGTGATCGCACTCCCGAAACCAGGCTGCTTCTTCAGCTAGCCAAGGTAAATCCAGATCAGACTTACCTCGAATCTCATCCACAGTGGAAAGTCCAGCCGCCATCAAAAAGTTTTGATTACAGCCGAGAAAGATCGAATTCACATCCTTCCAGAAGATCGCTTGGGGCAAAGTATCCATCACCAGCTGGAGAAACTGCCTGGAGTTCTCCAACTCCTTGGTTCTAGCTTCGACCCGCTGTTCCAACTGGTGGGAGTAAATCTCTAATTCCTGGGACTTCTGCAACAACTCGGCCTCGGAGGCTCGCAGCGCGATCTCTGTTTCCCTGAGGGAGGTGATGTCCTCATAGGAGCCAAAAACGCCAATCACTTCCCCCAGCGAATTCCGCATGGGCACTTTGCTCGTCCGCACGATGCTCATCCCCTGTTCACGGACTTGGGGTTCTTCGTAATGAATGCGAGATCGCTCATTGTCCATCACATCGAGATCGTCCGCCCGATAGGCTTCAGCCTGTTCAGCCCAGGGCAAGTCGGCATCGAGTTTGCCAAAAATGTCAGTCATTGATGCACAACCGGCATCCTGGAGAAATAAACTATTCCCTCCCATGTAGCGAGAATTCTTGTCTTTCCAAAAGAATCGCTGGGGATTAGTTTCAAAAACCAGATTGAGAATACGCTCAGACTCCAGCAAGCGCTCCAGTTCAGCCGTTTGAGACTGGAGCCGCAATCGACATTTATCTGCCTGCTGAGACAACTGTTCTCGTTGATGCGCCAATTGAAGGGCGATGGCAGCCTGGTCAGTCAAAAACGAAACCTGCTCTTGCCATAGCGATCGATGGACCTGCTCTTCATTCCATGCAGCGGGCAAAATCAGCTGCACCAATCCCAATGCTTCCCCCTGATACATCAGAGAAAAGCCCAATTGTTCTACGGCTTGGTCCTTAATATCGCCCTGAGAGAGTAGCTGATAGATCAAGCTGGAATCGATGTCAGCAGGACATCTGGTTGCCGGATATTGGCCTACCGTATTCCATTTTCCACTGCCTTGCAGCAAAGCAACGCGCCCCTCAACTGCTCCTAAGCTCTGGGCAAAAACTTGGGCAATCCCATGGGCGGTCTCTGCAAGGTCATTTCCATGCATGCGGTGCACGACTTGCTGCAAGCTGGCG
>CALLPZ010000185.1 GCA_938015405.1 uncultured Pseudanabaenaceae cyanobacterium | reverse complement strand
CCAATGCGGGCGATGCCGCCAATCAGAGCGAGATCGTCAGAGCCACCGCGATCTCCATGGAGTTCAATCCACTCATCACTAATGGTTTGGATATAGTCCAGGGTACTGGGGCGCTTGGGGTGGCGAGCCACTTGAATGCGCTGAGCTGGAGATAGATTGCTAAAAATCTCTTGGCGCAGCTGGGTGTAGCGGGTTTCCAGCTGTTCGAGCTGGGGGGTGACATCCACCTCGCTCTCTTCGGCCAGCTCCTCAATTTGGTTAATGCGAGTTTGCAGCTCCACCAGGGGCTTTTCAAACTCCAACAAAAAGGGCCGACGGGGGGATGAGGTCATGGAAGGTTACCTTGCGATCGCGCAGCGCCCCTCGCTGGAGCAGCGCAAAAACTATTGCCTGATAGCGTCGAGCTAGGAGGCCAGAAACAATTGTAGGGGCACGGCTAACCGTGCCCCTAGAGAAAATTCCGAACCCTGCCAATTGCATTGTGGCTCGGACCAAACATTCATCACCGCAGGGGCGCATGGCTATGCCCCCTAGCAGCAACAAAATGCCCAACAGATTCCCATCTGGGCTTGGCTGTTTGCTTAGATTGAACTGAGCTGCAGCGGCTTAAAGCCATGCTTCACCGATGCACCACCAATTTGGTCCATCTTTTCAAGTGTGATCTGATTGCGACCCCAGGAGAAATTGGTGTACAACTTCTCGAACTCCAAAATCATGGATTCTGCAAAGCAGGCAAATAGCTGGCGGTTGGGCAGCTCAAAGTCTGCGGTATTCATGATGTTCCACTCGATGTCGAGGGAATGCTCCACAATGCCGCCACTGAGCACATGGACATCCGGGTGCTTCAGCGTTGCGCCCATATTCTTGGGGTAGCCACCATCAACGATGAGGCAAGGCTTCTTTAGCGCTTCCACATCAATCTTGACGCTCTGGGCCATGCTGGCAACCCAGACAATGACGTCAGCTTCAGGTAGAGCATCGGTCAGGTCCATAATCTTGCCGCGACCCAGCTCACCCTGGAGGTCCTCTAGGCGCTCACGATTGCGGGCCACCAACAGTAGATCTTGGACATCCACGCGACCATCCATCCAGCGGCATACCGCGCTACCGATATCGCCTGTGGCACCGACCACGGCGACGGTTGATTTCTTGAGGTCAATACCCAGCTTCTCTGCTGACTCTTCCACCTGCTTGCAGATGATGTAAGCGGTATGGGTGTTCCCCGTGGTGAACTTCTCAAAGTCCAGAGTGACGTTGCGAACCTGGGGGCTGTTCTCCAGCTTGAAGTTCTCAAAAATGATGGAAGAGAAGCCACCTAACGCCGTAATGTCGATGCCGTTCTTCTGGGCATGGGACATTGCATTGAGGATCTTTCGGGTTGCCGTTTTAATGCGGCGCAATGCCAACATCTCAGGCAAGAAGAAAGATTCCACGTACTTACCATGGATCTTCTGGCCAGTGATGCTGGTGACGGTAATATCGTCCACGATTTGCGGCGGTGCGCTGCACCACAGCTCAAAACCTTCTTCGGCAAGTTCTCCGTAGCCAAAGTCCTTGGCTACGGCTTTAGCGTGATCAAGGCTTGTCAAGTGACCAATAAGACCAAACATGGGCAGATTCCAGGAGCCTGGAACAGCAGACGGCAGGGGATATAACGTTGGACACCTCGTCATCGACAGGTCATGCCCTGTCAGACCTAGATATGGCAGGTGAGACCTGAGCTTGTTGAAGAATAGCGAGGTGGCTTGCAAGCGTCCTAAGCAAATTAGGCCACTACATACGCGAAAGCGAGGCTAAATAAATTTTAGCCTCGCTTAACACAATGACACTAAAGCAGGCTGCCGGAAAGCAAAATGCCGAATTGAGGCGTTTTGCTTTCCGACTGGAAACCCTACTTCACTGCAGATAGACCTTGGGCAGACATGCGAGCAATTTCGCGGAAGTTGAAACCGATATTGCCTAGGGCTTCACCGTACTGGATCATGAAGTCCTCAACGAGAGCTTCCTTCTCCATGCCGAGGATGGCAGCATCTTCAGCAACTTGGTTCAACATGCCCCAAACGATAGGCAAGTTGGCGCGGTTCGCTTCTTGCAGCTCTTCCTTCGCAGTTTCGAAGTTGGCTTTGAGCCACTCTTCGCCGAAGTTGAGGTGCATGTACTCATCCTTGACCACGTTCTCGGTGATCTTCTTGGCGAAGTCGTCAGCAACGGGGATGTAGATGTTATAAGCCGCGATCGCAAAGCACTCAATGATGAGGGATTGAATCAACAGGCAGGTAACAAGCTTGCCTTCCTTCTCTGCGGTTTGGAAGTTGCTGTGCAGCTCGCTGAAGAACTCCTTCGCGAAGGGCATGTCAGGGGTGACGCTGAGATTCCTACCACAGGCTTCAAAGCCCTTCATGTGGCGACGTTCCATTTTGGAGAGTTTGATCAGCTCATCCTTGGACTCGGGAATCATGCCACCGAGTTGAATGTAGTTGTCGTACGCTTCCTGCTCGCCTTCGATCACAATGGCGTTGATACGGCTGTAAGCGTCCTTGTAGGTCTCACTGCTGTAGTCCAGGGCGGCGGGATTGACCTCAAGTTGCAACATGATGCTGATTTCTCCTTAACAGTTAATTGATCAAGAGCTTTTGTTTCGCAAGACCCAGGCAACAATTTCATTAACCGCCCTAGGCACCCTAAATCCAGTAACCCTAGCCGGTAAAGGCAGAAGGACCGGATGATTGCAAATTGTTGCGAAGCGACTTGAATCGGTAAGTTTAATTACTCACACTACACTCTAGCTGCTTTTTTCCTGTAGTGAATCCATTAGCCATAAGAAGCCTCTATGGATTCATGTCTATCTGACTATGCTGAGCAATCAATGGGGAGCCCTTCGGCGACCCTGGTGAGCTCGTTTGCCCCTTGCTTTGCTCTGAATCGAGACGAGCATAGGTGTTATTAGGTTGCCCATTTGTCGCCCTTGAGACTGCTTTTGGGGCGGAGTTGACCGTTGAGGTGATCATGGCTGGGCCGATAGAGGCTTGAAGCCTTGGAATTGGTGGACGGCGGCGATCGCATCCTGCCAGCCCTGGGCCACTTGATTCAATATTTTTTCCCCCTTCTTTGCTGTGGCCGTGGTCGGATCTCCCACCACACCGCTGGTGCTGATGTCGCTGGTGAGCCAGGCCACGGGTAGCTTGCCTTCCAGGCTGAGCAGACTATTGGCGTCAAAAGCATTGGGATATTCTGCTTTCGCTCGACCCATATGCACTTGCTGGGGGAGAAGCGCCAGCAGCACGCTCGTTTCTGCATCGCCCGCATGGATGCCTTCGCTGCGCTCGCGGGGCGTCAGCAGCTCGCTAACTTTGTGGGGCACTTGCCAGATGAAGAAGGGAAAGATCTGGAAGTCAGGGTATTTCTCCCGTAGGTCTCGGGCGACGATTTCTAGGACCTGGGGCTGTCCCCCATGGGCATTGGCAAAGACCAGTTTGCGGAAGCCTGCTTGGTAAAGACTCTCAGCGGTTTCTGTGAGGATTTGTCCCAGGGTTGCGGCGCTGAGCGTGAGAGTGCCGGGGAAGTGGCAATGCTCGTTTGATTTGCCCAAGTATTGGGGGGGGAGGGCATAGGCAGGGATGGCAGGGTCTAGGGTTGCTAGGGCACGGCCAATAACGCCTGTGGCGATCGCGCTATCGACAGCCAGCGGTAAATGGGGCCCATGCTGCTCAATGGCTCCCACGGGTTGAATCAGCACCACATTTTCCTTGTGGGTCATATCTCGAACATCTGTCCAGCTGAGATAGGCGTAATAGCGGTTTGGAGGGATAAAACCATGCATGGCGTTCTGCTGAAGTGCTTGGACGGGAAGGGCTTAACGAGGCTGATAAAGCTTGTTGGCCATTGCCAACTGATGGGAAGCAGGCGGGTCTATCTGATGGTCTTACCGCCCGTACTGGATTTCCACATCATTTCAAAACAAAGACCCAATGGCTGCAAAGCAATGCAGCGCTTAATATGGATAAACCTCTGGCGAACGGATTAGTTATATCTAATACTCGTGGATGCTCGTCGAGATGGATGATTACTGAGGGAGCCTCGGTGCTTGCTGATCGTAATGGTCCCGCTGCGAAGCTGTTGATTGCCTAAGCCGCGATTTGCATCGTTCTTATTTTATTAACTGGTTTGGTTATGAGCCCGGACTCTCAAGCTTCAGCCTCCTTCTCCATGGAGGACTTCGAAAAGGCCCTGTCGTCCCAGGAATTTGATTTCCAGGTGGGGCAAACCGTCAAGGGCAAGATCGCCAGCCACTCCAATGAAGGCGCCTTTGTTGATATTGGGGGCAAAGCTGCGGCGTTCTTGCCGACCAATGAGGCATCGCTCAAGAAGGTTCTCGACCTGTCAGCTACGCTTCAGGTCGGAGATGAGATGGAGTTTGTGGTCATTCGTGACCAAAATGCCGATGGCCAGGTGACGATTTCCCTGCGTCGTCGATTGCTGGATGAGGCCTGGGAGCGCCTGACGGAGCAGTCAGAGGCGGGCGGCAGCTTTAACGTCAAGATCAACGGCAGCAACCGAGGCGGTGTGACTGCAAACGTGGAAGGTCTGAAAGGCTTTATACCTCGCTCTCATCTGCTGGAGCGGGAGAACCTCGAAGCCCTAATGGGCAAAACCGTGACGGTTAAGTTCCTTGAAATCAGCAAGGAAAATAAAAAACTGGTGCTGTCTGAGCGCCTAGCCAACCAGTCTGCTCGCATGGCCGATCTGGAGGAAGGCCAGTTAGTGTCCGGTACCGTGGCCAGCCTCAAACCCTTTGGTGTGTTTGTGGCTTTTGGTGGCACCACAGGTCTACTGCACATCAAACAAATCAGCGATAAGTACGTGAAATCGATTGATACGGTGTTTACGCCGGGTCAGGCGATCAAGGCGATGATCGTCAATATCGACGAAGGGCGAGGCCGAATTTCCCTTTCAACCAAGGTGCTGGAAAGCTACCCCGGCGAGATTGTGGAGAAGACTGAGGAAGTCATGGCTAGCGCTGAGGAACGTGCGGAGCGCGCCCGCAAGAAGCTAGAGGCTGAGGAACAGGTCTAAAGCCGTCCTCAAAATTGGCTGTAGGAGCAAAGCATTGGGTACTTAGGTTGACGGTTTCGTCGGAATCTATTGGCTCAGTGCTTTGTTCTGTCTTCGTCTAAAGCCTGATGTTGCGGGTCAATACGTTATTGCCCCATAGGCTTTGGACCTGTGGGGACCTATGGGATGCCTAGGCGATTGCAAAGCAAGGGCAAAGCATTGAGCTGTAATCTGATTGGGGGTGGCTAATCCGTCTGGCCTATAACCTTGCCCCTGTTGCAGGCGATCGCCTGCCCATCACCTGGTCCCACGACCGACGCTCCATTACCTAATACCTCTCCTCTATGTCTGTCACCTGGGAACTCGATTTCTACTCTCGCCCCATCCTCGATGAGAACGGCAAAAAACGCTGGGAAGTGGTGATCTGTGAAGGGGCTGCAGGTGTTCAAGCAGACCCAGAGAAGAGCTTTCGCTATGCCAAGTATTTCTCGAGTAAGGCGGTAAACTCCATTTCTCTCAAGGAGGCTTTAACCGAGGCCATTGAGCAGTCAGGCCAGAAGCCCACTCAGGTGCGCTTCTTTCGTCGTCAGATGAATAACATGATTGTGAAGGCCTGCACGGACATGGGGATTGCTGCCAAGTCCAGCCGCCGCACGGTCGCCCTTGCAAGTTGGTTAGACCAGCGCTACGCCGAGGTTTATCCCCAAGAAGAGGGCTATCAGGAAGTGGCCAATGCTTCGGTGAAATATGCCGTTGAGCGGCCTGTGGCATTGCCCGATGCGTTGCGGGGAGATAGCTGGCGGTTTGTTAGCCTGCAAGTTTCTGCCTTTGATGATTTGGCCGATTGGGATATTGATTTTGGTGAGTCTTTCTCCTTGAAAGACATGGGCTTGGAGCAGGACACCCCCATTCCGGGGCTGCTGATTTATTCAGAGCGGGCGAAGCCTTTGGCTGCCTGGATGTCTGGCTTGGACTTGGCGTTTTTGACCCAGGATGAGGGGAAACGTCCAGCCCTGGTTTTAGAGGCGGGGGCGAACGATCGCTGGCTCCTGGCACCCTTGTTGAAACCTGAACTGGTCGAGGAAGTGAAACAGTTCGAGCAGTCGAAGCTAGCGGCCAATAAAATCCATTTTATTGGGGTCCAGAAAAATGCTGATTCCGAGCGTTTTGAGGGCTTCTGGCTCTTGCGTCAATTGGATTTGGGCTAAAGGGTTGGGTTTAAGCGCAATGTATTCTTTCGGCTCTAACCTTCATGGCGCTTGCGATGCAGCTCTGCCTCTACCAACCTGAGATTGTCTATGGCGATCCAGCCGCCAACCTTCAGCGATTTGAAGATTGTTTGGCATCCCGTGCGAGTCTCCTAACGGATGCTCTGGTCGTCCTGCCGGAGCTATTCACCACGGGCTATGTCTTTGAACACCGTGCTCAGCTTTTTCCCTTAGCTGAGTCCGTGCCAGATGGACCCACCTGTCAGCGCCTTGGGGCCTTGGCTCAGCGCTATGGCTGCACGCTGGTGGCAGGGCTGGCTGAGAAAGTGAGTGATTCTCTCTTCAATGGTGTCGTGGCCTTTGGTCCTCAAGGATTTTTGGGGCGCTATCGTAAGTTCGCCCAAACCAATATTGATCGCCTCTATTTTGAGCGAGGGGGAGACCGGAGGGGGGAGCCTGCTTCGGCGGTGGGTGAAGTGGGCAACTTGTTGATTTTTGACTGGACGGTGGGCGATCGCACCCTGCGTTGCGGCGTGGCGATTTGCTTTGATCTCTGGTTTCCTCAAATTGGCCAGTCCTATGCCCGGGAGGAGGTGGACTTGTTACTGCATCCGTCTAATTTTGGTGGACCCCAGACGTTGATGGTGGCTAGGGGCCAGGCAATTGAGGCTGGATTGGCGATCGCCACTTGCAACCGTGTCGGTCAAGAATCCGCGCGTGGTCTTAAGGCCAACTATCGCGGTGAGAGTCAGGTCGTCAATGCCCAGGGAGAAATCTTGGCCCAAGCGGGCAGTGAGGCCGAATTTTTGATGGTGGACTTGGATTTCCCGAGCTATGCCGAGCGCTCACGGCGGATCTTAGGCGTGGATTGGTGGGATGAGAACCAAGCGATCGTCGAGCGCTTGAATAGTTGAGATAGCGCTGCATTCATCCAGTCCGCCGCCCTTAAGGGGTAAGAAGGGGCAAATACGATTCTGCTGCTGCACAGCCCCCAAACGCGACTAGGCTTAAATCAGAGCCTTTGATCCCCCAGGATTCCTCAAGAATCTTCCCCGATGAAGTCCGTTTATCGTGCCCGGCGCTGGTTTCAATCCCTGTCGAGAGGACTGCTTAAGCCCAATCGTTTGGCCGTGGTAGAGGCCTGCTTGATTGGGTTAATTTCTGGCCTTGCTGCGGTGTTGCTGAAGCAGGGGGCTGCGGAAGTGAATCGCTGGCGACTGGCCAATTCAACCCCCTTTCCCCATTCGCTTTGGTTGCCCCTGGTCGGCCTGCTCTGTTGTTGGGTGGCAGGCCTCTTAGTGGAACGCATTGCACCAGAAGCTTCCGGGAGCGGTATCCCTCGGGTTAAGGCGGCGCTCTCCCAGGTGCCCATTGATATGAACCTGAGGGTCGCCCTAGTCAAAATGGGAGGCACGATTCTGGCCCTGGGCAGCGGCATTCCACTGGGTCGCCAGGGACCAACAGTGCAGGTGGGGGCAGCGTTAGCAGGGCAGCTGAGCCGCTGGGTGCCGACTTCGCCGGAGCATCGCCGTCAGTTGATTGCGGCGGGGGCGGCAGCGGGATTGGCCTCGGGGTTTAACGCGCCCATTGCTGGGGTGCTGTTTGTCATTGAAGAATTGCTCCAGGACCTCTCAGGTCTGACCCTGGGGACGGCCATTATTGCTTCGTTTATTGGGGCTGTGGTCTCTCGCCAGTTGGGGGGGCAGGGGCTGAATATGACCGCTAGCCTCCAGGCGGCTCAGGCCAGTATCTCGCTACAGGAGATTCCGCTGCTGTTGCTGTTGGGAGCCTTGGCGGGATTGCTGGGTGGCTTGTTTAGTCGTGGGATTTTGCTGAGTTGTCGCTTGGCCCAAACTCGGTTGAACCAGCAACCGGCTCTGCGCATGGCCCTCGCAGGATTGGTCTGCGGCGCTGTTCTGGCGTTGTTGCCGATGGACTTTCGCGATGCCGATGGTCTCCAGGGCTTGGTGTTGAATAGCAACCTGGGCTGGCAGATGAGTGCGATCGCCTTCATCGTCAAATTTTCCCTCACCCTTCTGGCCTATGGTGCAGGCATTCCCGGCGGTCTCTTTGCGCCAGCCCTATTGCTGGGGTCTAGCCTTGGCGACTTGCTGGTGCTCACCGTTCAAGGTCTCAATGCGATCCCTGGCTGGCCTGCAGCCCTTTCTGTGGTCATTAACTCCCCTGCCACCTATACCTTGGCTGGCATGGGGGCCTTTTTCAGTGCGGTGACCAAAGGACCGATTACCGCCATTGTCATCGTCTTTGAGATGACCAATGACTTCAACTTGGTGTTGCCGCTGATGATTGCAGCGGTGACGGCCTATGGCGTTTCCAATCAGCTGGTGCGGGGCTCTGTTTATAACCATTTGTTGGCCATGGAAGGCATTGCCCTAGATGCCCCGGCTGCTGGACAAAACCTCTGGGAGACGATTACCGCTGCCCAGGTGATGCAGCCTAAGGTCGAGACCTTGGATGTGAATTTGCCCTTGAGTCAGGTCTCCCAAACGTTTCAACGTTCCCATCACCGAGGCTTTCCAGTAGTGGATCGTGAGGGTCGCTTAGCGGGAATCATTTCTCGCTCTGACCTGACTACGCCCGCCAATTTAGAGCTGCCGGGAGAGACGCCCCTGGTGGAGCTGATGACGGCTCAGCCCGTGACCGTGCCGCCGGAGGCTCCCTTGGCGACAGTGCTGTATTTGCTCAATCGCCATAAGGTGAGCCGCTTGCCTGTGACCGAAGGCGCTCGCTTGGTGGGCATTATTACCCGAGCGGATATCATCCGAGCAGAGTCTGAGCATGTGGAAGGGACTGCTGCGGAACAGCAGCAGCGATTGGACCCGAGTTATTGCGTGTACATGACGCGATCGCCCAGTGTGGGCCGGGGCCGCTTACTTCTGCCCCTGGCCAATCCCCAAACGGCTCCCACGCTAATGCAAATGGCGGCAGCTCTAGCCCGCCAGCATCGCTACGAGCTGGAATGCGTACAGATTATCGCCATCCCTCGCCACCGCAATCCGGTGGAGACGGAGGTCTTTGCCGAAGGGCGACGTCATCTCCTGAAGCAGGCTCAGGTGGTGGGCAAGGAGTGGAATGTTCCGGTCCATACCCAGATTCGAGTGGGCCACGATGTGGCAGCGGTGATTTTGGAGGTGATTCGCGATCGCCGCATCGATCTAACCCTTGTGGGCTGGCGCGGCGAAGCCAGTGGCACCGATCGCATCTTTAACGATGTGCTGGATACCCTGATTCGTCAGGCCCCCTGCGAGTTGATGATGGTCAAGTTGGGGGAGCGCCTCAAGCAAGCCAATGCACCCTATCCTTCCTTGCTGGCACGCTTGCATCTCAATCGTTGGCTGGTGCCTGCTTCAGGCGGAGAGAACAGCCGTAAGGCTCTCAAGCGCTTGCCCGGCCTGATTGCCCTCAGTGGCACACCCAATATTCAGCTCTGTCAGGTTTCTCATCCCAATGGTGGTGCTCTGTCTCCCCAGTGGTTGGAGGGTCAAGCCAGGAAACTAGAGGGACAGGTCACCTGTGGTGTCTCCACGACGCTGGTTTGTGCTGCTGGAGTGGTCGAAGCGATCGTTGACTTGGCGAATAAGGAGCAGTGCGATGTGATTGTC
>CALLPZ010000184.1 GCA_938015405.1 uncultured Pseudanabaenaceae cyanobacterium | reverse complement strand
GCCACACCTAAGTCCCTAGCCCTGCAAAAAAGCGACCAGTGCCTCCAGCTTCTCCCAGGGCGCTCCAGAGGCCAAAAGATCCTGGGCCATCGTCAAACCAGCCTCCAGGCTGTCTGCCTTCTCCCCCACTTGCAGTGCCAGTGCAGCATTCACTGCCACGACATCTCTCTGGGCAGGTGTCCCTTTGCCCTGGAGCACTGCTTTCAAAATTGCCGAGTTCTCCGCGACACCTCCACCCTTTAGCTCAGAGAGCGGTGCCTGGGTAAGCCCCAATGCGGCCGGGTCAATGGTATTGCGTTCCACCTGGCCATTTTTCAGGACTGCGACATCCGTCAGGTCCCCCAAGCCCACCTCATCAAGGCCTTCTCGACCATGGACGACCACCGCCTGGCGGCTGCCCAGCTGGCCCAAAGCATTCGCAACGACTTCTACCAAAACTGGGTCATAGACGCCCAAGACCTGGCCAGTAGGATTGAGCGGGTTAACCAAAGGACCCAGCAAGTTAAAGACGGTCCGCACGCCCAAGGTTTTGCGTAAGGGGACCACTGCCTTCATCGCAGGGTGCCAACCCGGCGCAAACAAGAAGGTAATGCCTACTTCCTTGAGAGCCGCCTGGATCTTTTCCGTTGGAGCCGTTAGCTGAATCCCCAAGGCCTCTAGCACATCTGCAGAGCCGACCTTGCTAGACACCGAGCGATTGCCATGTTTGGCCACCGCCAACCCCGAGGCCGCTGCCACGAATGAAACAGCAGTGGAGATATTGAAGGTAGAAGCCCCATCTCCCCCCGTACCGCAGGTATCCACCACAGGTCCATCGATTTGGACTTGGGAGGGCTTAGCCTGAGCCTTCAGAACCCTCGCCATGCCTGCCAGCTCATCTGCTGACACTCCCTTGGCCTGAATCGCAGCCAAGATTGCTCCAGAAGTGACTTCTGGAATCTCACTCTTGAGCCAGCCTTCCATCAACTGCTGGGCTTGATCTATGGAAAGAGACTGGCGATCTAGGAGTTGCTGCAGAAGAGCAGGCGTATTGAGGGAGGAGGTCATGGAAGGAAAGTAATGGATAAGTCAGCAGGCAACGGGCTCAGCCTGAATGCCTAAATTACCGAAAAGCAGAATGCTGTGATTTTACGAGTTGAGGTCCGCGATCGCTGTTACCAGGCCCAATTTCGTCGCGATTTGTCATGGAGCTAACGCTCCAGCTTTAGGGGACTCTCACCTAAGCCGATTACATTTGCAAACCCCGTGTTAAGGTATGGCTGACCAAATTGCAACCGTGTCTAAATGGCCCTGTTGGTCAGTTGTGGTAGTGCTTGCAAATCCAGGCAGCTAGGGGACTCAAGTGATTAATCGGTTCGAGGAGGGCTAAGAATGGATGACTTACTGACCCAGGTCTTGCTGTGGCTCTTGATTGGCTACATCGCCTGGTACGTCCTAAAGGAATTTATTCCTCAACAGGTCTATACCCTGTTGGGGTTCCTAATGCTGGCTGCATTGCTGGTGATGGCGTTTATACGACCCGAGCAAAATATTGTCTCCCAGGCTTGGAGTATTCTCTCCCTCCCCTTCCGTCCTCTAGGCTTCGCGCTGCTGCTACTGATTAGCGTGTTTCCATTCCGGGATATGAAGACCGGCACGTTCATCCGCGACAAAACATTTTGGGCCATCCTAATTCTCCTGCTCAGCAGCTCACCGGCCACTGCCTACTGGTTCCACCAGGATGCAGAGCAGAAGGTCACCGCACTCACGAATAGCGCCCCAGCTGTCAATGGTCCTCGACCGATTGTTTTGCTAGGACAAAACACAACTCGCCCTCGCATTGCCCCTCGCCCAGGCATTGAATTGACAGAAGAGGGCGATCGCCTCCGTTACGCAGCCAGGCTTTACCGCGAGCAGCCAGGCTCCAGCATTATTGTGGCAGCGGCCCGTCGACCCGAAATCGACGCCCCCAAAGAACGCTTGGAAGAAGCCAACGACATCCGAACCCTGCTCGCCACCTTTGGCGTCCCCCCGGAAGGGACTCGTTTAGCCAAGGGAAGCCGCACCATCCATGACAGCGCCCAGGCAGTCAATAAGATCCTGAAAGAACAATTTCCCGGCACATCTGAAATTGTCTTAGTCAGCTCTGCTCTGGACATGCACCGCGCCGTCTCAACCTTCACCCAAGAATTGGAAGGTTTTGGCAATGGTGCAGGCATTAAGGTCATTCCCCGCGCGACAAACTTCTTGACGATTCAGGGTGAAGAGGATGCCAAGCGACGGTTTCAGCTTCCTCGAGATCTAATTCCTAGTGAGCGCGCAATGTATCTGACGAGCTTAGCCATCCAGGAAAAGCTAGTATCTATATACTACTTCCTAAGGGGTTGGCTCTCCCCCATCGTTTAGGTTCGATTGAACCTGAAACTTGAGTCCTCAGTACTACAGGGAAAGAGCCTGAACTCTCCTTCCTGAAGGCTATATCGTCTCATTCCAAATCCTCATTGCTGCCCCTTGAATAAGCTCTGGGTTCACGATCTTGTGCCCTTCTATTCAACCGGCGGTTCATCAGGGTCACCGAGTCGGATTTGAGATAACCCACAGCAGCGAAGCTCCAGGCTAACCAAAGCCTGTACATCACCCGCACAAAACCGAGAAGGAAGTAGAGCTCCGAGGTTGCCTTTGGCTTCCTCGGTCTCTGTGGCACAGACCACTTATTTTATTCAGCTGATTGAAAGCCGACTGCTTCGGCTCCGAATCATGGCACCCACTCCCGCCTCTCAAGCCCAGCCCAGCCCAGCTCCTCAGGAGAAGCCAGCGCCTCCTCCAAAACTGCGCCCCTATCAAGCCCAAGTCGTCAACGATGTGTACGCCAAGATTCGGAATGGTCGCCGCAAGGTCGTCATCATTGCCGGCACTGGTGCAGGCAAAACGGTGATTAGCGGGCAAATCTGCGCCCATGCTGAAGCCAGTGGCAGCAAGCTTCTTTTTCTAGTCCACCTAGACGTTCTAGTGGGCCAAACCTACGAAAAGATGAAGTCCTTTGGCCTACAATGCGGCTTCATTAAGGCCGGTTGGCCTGAAAATCGCGATGCACCAATTCAAATTGCCTCGGTGCAAACCATGGCCAAGCGGGACTGGTGGAAAGACTGGCCTGCAGATCTCGTTTTTTACGATGAGGGCCACACTACGGTCTTTAGCCAAGTGGGGCAGGAGCTGCTCTACAACACCCACCCCGGCGCAGTTCATTTGGCCATGACCGCCACCCCCTATCGTCTGGGCAATGATCAATTGGGAGACCATTTCGAAACGCTGGTTTGCGCACCACCGCCCACCGCTATCCAGAAGATGGGCTTCTTGGCCAAAATGAAGTACTTCGGCATTCCCACCGAAGATCAAGTGGACCTAGATGGGGTCCAACTGGTGGCCGGGGAGTACAACGAGAAACAGCTCAAGAATGCCTGCGATCGCCCTGAACTCATCCAGCGCGTCGTCCAGGAATGGCTTCGCCTCACCCCAGATAAGCGCACCATCGCCTTTTGTGTCGATGTGGGCCATGCTCGTCATGTCGCCGAGGCCTTCAACCAGGCCGGAGTCAAGGCGGATTATGTTGCTGGTAGCACATCCATCAAGAAACGAAAGGAACTGTACGAGGCGATCGGGAGTGGTGACCTGCGAGTGCTCACCTCCTGCAACGTTCTCAGCATTGGCTTTGACGTGCCTAGCATTGAAGTGGGCTTACTCCTCCGCCCGACAACCTCTAGCGCCCTGCACCAGCAACAAATTGGTCGGGTCATGCGCATTAGCCCCCAAACCGGCAAGAAATTTGGCATGATCCTGGACCAGGCGGGCAACCTTCAACGCCTCGGCTTTCCTGAAGACATCACCACCTACGAGCTGCCCTACGGAAGCGTTGAAACCGAAGCTCAGCCAGGCAAAAGCCATAGCTATCCCAAGAAACAATGCCCCGAGTGCAACGCCTGCATCCAGACCTTCGTAATGGAATGTCCAGAATGTGGCCATGACTGGATGGCAGATCGTCCCATTTACACTCAAGATCTGATTGCCCTTATGGGTCGGGAGCAGCTCTCCCAAATCACCGACGAAGCTGAACGCTGCCGCATCTACGAAGCGTTGCGCCAACGCTGTTTCCGCCAAGGTTACGACCCCAACCTCGCCCGCAACAATTACTACGAATATTTCGAGGTCTGGCCCCACGACAGCTGGTCCAAAGGCGCTATTTTCGGCAAGCGTCCCAGCCGCGTTCAAATGGAGAACTATCGAATCTTCCTAGATCGCATTGCCCGCAAACGGGGTCGGACGATCCACTGGGTGATGGAAGAGTTTGAAAAGGAATTTGGGGCAGGTAGCTGGGCCATTATTGCTGGAGTCCGCTCTGCCTAGAGCAATCTGCCCCATCCCAATTGACAGCTCTCTAAAGCCTGGTAGTTAGCCTGAAAGAAACAACGCAGCTTTTGTCTAGCTCGGTTTCAACTCCACTCAACCAGCGAGACCTTGACAGAACTAGAGACTGAGCAAAGTCGAAGCCCGGTTAACGGGAGATGAATCTCCATCAACGAAGTGGCATGCCATGTCAGTCTTAGCATTTCAGGCCTAACAGTCCCATTTAATCCCCATTCCTGAGCAATCGGGATTGGAGCTCAGTTCAGTGGAAACAGGAAAGCCCAAGGCAACAGTTTGTTGCCTTGGGCTTTTGTATCAAACAGACGTCTTGCAAACCTTAAAGCAAGGCCTAGACCTTAGAAGAAATGGTCGTATTCAGACGATTGATACTATCCACCAATTGAGCCTGCACATCCACCTCAGGCTCAGCCAATGCTTCTGCCCGAGCCGCCTTGCGCTTAGCAGCCTGCATGGACTTGATAATCGAGAACATCACAAAGGCAACCACAATAAAATTGAGAACTGCCGCCAAAAAGAGGCCCCAGTGAATCCCATTGGGTGCCCAACCCTCTAAA
>CALLPZ010000183.1 GCA_938015405.1 uncultured Pseudanabaenaceae cyanobacterium | reverse complement strand
CGATCGCCCACCTTCCAGCCATCTTCCCGGATAAACAGCTGCCGCTTGCCCCCCCGTTCGAGGAACAAAGGCATCATCTCCTGACGACGAATAAACCCTTGTAAGTGGACTTTCTGACGCTCAAAGGCTTCAGCCTGTAATTCGGTTTCGCCCAGCTGCACCTCTCCTTGGGAAAGATACTGATTCCAAGTTTTGATGGAAAGCTCAGGGTCAAAGGCCAGCTGAATTTTGGGGTTGAGGGACTCGCTGGTGCCGGAGGCATTGGGCGAAGCAACCAGGGTCTTGGGCGGGTTGAATTCTTCGACGATGCGCTGGGCGATCGCCTGATTCACATCGCTATTACTCGTCGTCACCAACACCGTAGAGACCTCCGCCATACCGGCCTCATCCAAGGCCTCTGCATCAAAGGCACTGGTCAAGAAGGTCGGAATATTTTGAGCCTGGGCCTTCGCCAAAGCCTTCTCCTCTGTATCGATAATCGTGACCGCAGAGCCACCATCCTGCAGCAGACGGGCCACCAGACGACTGAGGGGATTAGAGCCCACCAACACCGTTCCCGTCCCACCATCGGCAGTAATCTTCAGTAAATTAGCGACGCTCTTAGCCGAGAGGCCTTGGAGAAAGACCGTCAGCAGAATCGTCAGAAAAACCAGGGCCTTAATGGAGTCACCACCGTTGATACCCCGGTCCGTCAGCAAGAGACTAAACAGGGAAGCAACCGAAGCTGAAACAATTCCCCGAGGGGCAATCCAGCTGAGGAAAAACTTTTGTCGCCAGTTGAGGTCACTTTGCAGCGTACAGAGAATAATCTCCACGGGGCGCACTAAAAACATCAGCGCCAGCACCGTGAACAGGCCACCCCAGCCCAGGGCAAACACACTGGCAATGGACAGATCCGCCGCCAGCAAAATAAACAGAACTGAAATTGCTAAAACCGTGAGCTGGCCTTTAAAGCGTCGCAGCAATCGCTCACCGGGAATGGATGAAGCCCCCAGCACAATGCCCGAAGTCACCGAAGCCATCAGGCCAGACTCACTGCGCAAAGACTGGGCCAGGCCAAAAATGCCCCAAGCTCCAGCTAAGACGAGCAAGTTCTTCAGCTCCTCCGAGAGGAACGTCACCCGCTTGAGGAACAATCCCAGTAGGCCACCGCCCGCCAAGCCAATCACAAGGCCTGTCCCCAACCGCAAGCCCAATCCGCTCAGGATTGCCCCAGGGGTAGGAGCCTCATTCAAAATGATGTCCAATACGACCACGGCGAGGATCGCGCCCAGTGGATCAATCAAGACCCCTTCACCCTCAATAAGGGCGCTCACTTCTCGGTCCACCTTGACCTGCTGAAGCAGAGGCACCGTCACCGTCGGTCCCGTCACAACGACGATCGCGGCATACAGAAATGCCAGAGACCAAGGAAATTCACTCAAGAGATGGGCTGCCGTCGCGCCACCCAGCAACGTGACACCCACGCCAATCGTAATTAGATTTCGCAGACTGCCTGATACTCGGCCTAGCTCGCGCAGCTCCAGGTTCAAACCTCCCTCAAAGAGGATCAAGGCAACGGAAAGGGAGACTAAGACATCCAGGCCCACGCCCAATTGTCCTGGCTGGATAAGCCCTAGGCCGTCTCTGCCCAGGACAATGCCAAACAACAGCAAGAAGACAATGCTGGGCACCTTCACCCAAGCAGCCAAAACTTGGCCACCGATACCGGCAATGACCGTGAGGATCACTAGCAGGGTAATGGAAAGGCTAGCGTCCATCCTTTAGCAGCAGGTAATACAGCTGCCCCGAATCATTAACTAGGCCTGCGCGATCGCCTGCAACGGAGCCACTCCCTAGGAAGATATCCGCCCGGCCCGCGCCCTTAATGGCACCGCCCGTATCTTGATCGAGGACAAAACGATGGACCGCCCGCTTGGGGTAGCGGCGGGAGCTAAGCACAGCACCGGGGTTGGCGTAGGGAATCTGGGTGCTGAGCAGGGTCAGGGCTCCAGGGGGCATAAGAGATTTATCGGTAGCGATCGAGCGGTCTGCGGTTACCGGCTGGGACAGGCTGCCCGTTGGGGGCGCACCATCCGTCTTCTTAAAGAAAACAAAGCGGGGATTGCGAGGCAGGTAGGTGCTCAGGCTCTGGGGATTGCGGCGAAAATAATCCAGCATCAAAGGTAGAGTTAGCGCTTCAAGCGAGAAAATCCCGTCATTCACTAGCTCTTTACCCACGCTGACGTAGGGATAGTTCGTGCGGCCCGCATAGCCCACTGACATTGTACTCCCGTCTGTTAGCTGAAGCTTGGCAGACCCCTGAACCTGGACCAAAAACGCCTCGATTCGGCTCTGAAGCCAAACCAGCTCCAAGCCTTTAAGAGGTCCCCCAGCGGACTGCAGGCCATCTTGGCCTTCCAAGGCGACACGGTCTGGATGGGGCTCGGGCCAGCTCTCCAGGTCAGCAGGCTTGGCATACAGCGGATAGCGATAGTCTGCGGTGGGCTGGCGACTGGCAGCGTAGCTAGGCTCAAAGTAGCCCGTGAAGTGAACGGTGCCCTGACCATCGACCCCGGTGGCCTGGTAAAAGTCGAATTCCTGTTGCACCGCATTGCGAAGTGCTTGGGCCGAGGTGCTGGTTTGCAACAGCCCTTTGAAGCGCTCTAGGCTGCGACGGACGCGATCGCGGGTAATTCCTTCAATGGGATAGGCCGCATAGTCTTCGGCGGCTTTCTCGGTGGCAATGTAAGCCAAGCTTCGGTCTACCGCCTCAATGAGGGCAGGGCGATCGCTTGCTATCCCTGCGGAGCCAAAAATCTGGTTATCGAGGCCCAAGTCAGCGGGCACTGCAGCTAAGCGACGTAATACCGGACCGGAAGGAGCTGCTTCCACAGGTTGAGCGGGCGGGCGGGCGGGCGGACTAGCTGGCTGGCTAGGCGCTGCAGGCTGCTCTTTGGGAAGAGGCGTGGGTGGCGGAACATTAACCGTGGGTTTCGATGCCGAGGTAACTGCCGGTGATACTGCAGGACTCACGCTGGGCCTGGCAGCCTGGGCAATGGATGCTTGGGAACCTGCTGGAGATTGGGCCTTGGGAACCGGAGTCTCCGGTGCAGTCTTAGGCGGGTTGATCCTGTTCTGAGCAACACCGCTGCGGGCTTTCTCAACTTTGGACGAAACCGGTCGATCAGCCTGGGCCGAATCCTGGGGCAGCTTGAGACAAGCCTGGGCAACACCAGCCACCGCCGCCATGGGCAACAGAAGGGCAACTGCCCGCATCGACAAAGCCTTCATCACCGCACTCCACGATCTAACAGAATTCACACATAGCAGGCCCAAGCCCACCGCCAGGCAGTCAGGACTGAACCACCGATTTTGCGGCAGAGGGGCGGAGCCTGGGCCTCGATCATCCCACGACCCGGAACATTCGTTCCAGGTTCCCCAGCCCCAAAGGCCTGGGATTAGCCAAGGACAATGCGTCGTGACTACCAGCGCTCCACACTGGACGTGAAGATGGGCTCCACTCGCAGCGCCATAATTTTGGAAGGACGCGCCACCATGTACTCCCCTTCGACATTCTTGATGGGAATTTTAATGAAATCGTCAGAAGCTGCTTTGGGCATCAGCTCACCGCTATACCAGTTCTGAAATTCCTTCATGTTGGGAAAACGGACTTCTTCTTTGATCCCACCTTCAAAAAAGATATGGACCGCATATTCGCTTGCCGTTCTAGCCATGGGACTCTCCTTAGATCGGGTTGGCGCTGAGGGCCTGACCCACTGGGGATGAATCTCAGTGGGGCATGGGTGCCCGGATTAGTTTAACTATTTATTGATTAGTCAGAGAATTTTACTCTGCAGTCTAGTGTGGACAAATTTGTATGAAAAACGATCACACAGATCAGATTTTTCTCTAGGGCATGACATCTCAAGTCCTAATCCCCAGACACCCCAAACAAATTCTCAGGCCGTGATGGGAGGTAGACCCTCCCAACTCTCACCACGGCACAGGGCCCAGTAAGGAGCATTGAGCCAACGTCAGGGGGACCTCCCGCAGGAACTTCCAGGGAATAAGGCATCCGATGCTAAAAGCCTTTCCCTGAGAGGAGTCAAAGGGACCGACAGCCGAAGCTGCTTATTGGTTTCGCCTACGCTCAACCAGTGGCTTTAGCTTCCAGAGAAACAGAATGGTCCAATATATTTGGAAGTCCCTACGAGTTGCAGCCTCAGACATCGATTAGGCGAGGAAGCCCCCGCCCTTCGCCAAACGCAGGCTTTACAGCGATGCCTTTTAGCCTTTGACTTGCGCCAGGATGGCTTGGGACTGCTCGGTCTGAAGGCGAGCACCGAGGCTGGTCACCAGCTTGGCCGATGCAGCAGAGCCCAACTTGCCCGCTGTCTCCCAACCCAGGCCATTGGTAATGCCATAGAGCACAGCACCGGCATACATATCGCCCGCACCCACCGTGTCAACGGCCTTCACCGGCACGCCAGCAATCTCAATACGCTTCTCTCCATCAAAAATCACCGAGCCCTGGGGGCCACGGGTGACAGCGAAAGTCTTGGCGAGGGTCTTGAGGTGCTCGAAGGCAGTGTCAAAGTCTTCAGTGCCTGCCATTTCCAGGGCTTCGCTTTCGTTGGCAAACAGCAGGTCAACGCCGTCACCAATCATCTCCAACAGGCCATCCTTGAAGAACTTGACCATGTTGAGGTCAGCCAGGGTGAGAGCAACCTTTTGTCCCGCAGCCTGAGCCAGTTCGCGAGCCTTGATCGCAGCCGCCTTACCGCTCTCGCCCGTCACCAGATAGCCTTCGATGTAGGTGTAGGTTGAATCGGCGATCGCCGCCTTATCCAGCTCAGGCTCCGCCAAAGTCGCAGAAATCCCCAGGAAAGTACTCATGGTGCGATCGGCATCAGGCGTCACTAGCACCAGGCATTTACCCGTAATTCCCTCGCCAAGGGACTGGTTCTGCAAGTTGGTATCTACGCCGCAGTCCACCATGTCCTTGAGGTAGAACTTGCCCGACTCATCATCAGCCACCTTGCAGGAGTAGTAGGACTTACCGCCAAACTGGCTCACGCCAATGATGGTGTTAGCAGCAGAGCCCCCAGAAGAGCGCTTGGTGGTTTGACCCGACAGGTGGGCCAAAATCTTGTTCTGGGCTTCCTCATCCAGCAAGGTCATGACGCCCTTGTCGATGCCCAGCTCGGTCAGGGTCTCGGGCGTGACTTCGCACTCAATGTCGAGCAGTGCGTTGCCGAGGCCATATACGTCGTAGCGAGCCATAGTTTTCTCAAATAAGGAAATAAGTGATAGGCGAGCTGCGGTGTAATCCACCACTGCGCCGCTCCCTATTTAACTAGGCTGTCGTAACATCTCGCAATGAGGCTGAGGTCAGGAATGCCGGCCGGTCAGGAGGAAGGTGGCAAATTCCAGGTTTGACGAATCTCAGCTGGAGTCAAGCCCTGGGCACGGAGGCTGCGTAGAGCCACAGCGTTATCCCGTTTGGCAAGGCGTTTGCCATGGGCATCCCGCACCAGAGGGCAATGGTAGAAAGAGGGGGCAATCCAGCCTAAGGCTCGATAGAGCAGAATTTGCTTGGCTGTGGACAACAACAAATCCTCCCCTCGCACCACCTCTGTAATCGCCATGGCATGGTCATCAGCCACTACGGCTAGCTCATAGCTAGGGAAGCCATCCCTCCGCCAGACAATGAAGTCGCCGAAATCCTCCCCTGCACGATATTGGCAAAGGCCAACCTGGTGATCAACAAATTCAATGATTTCGCCATCGGGGACATGGAAGCGCCAGTTGACCTCCCCCGGTTGATCCGTCACGCACCAATCCGTGGGGCGGAGGGTTTGGGGAAAAATGATTTCGCGATCGCCTTCGTGGGGAGCCGCGATCGCCCGAGCAACATCCTTCCGCGAATGGGGACTGGGGTAAATCACTCGCTGTTCGCATAACCGCTGCCAAACCGCCTGATAACTGGCCAGACGCTGAAATTGACCATAGGGTCCATAGTCACCAGGAGGTGACAAGTCTGGCCCCTCCTGCCAATCGAAGCTAAACCAACGCAGGTCCTCATAAATATCTTGGCAAAATTGGGGCTTGCAACGAGCCTGATCCAAGTCTTCAATACGTAGGACAAGCTGACCATGAGCCGCCTGGGCCCGCTGCTGGGCAATCCAAAAGGTTCGAGCATGACCCAGATGCAAATGCCCTGTCGGTGTCGGAGCGAGTCGCCCACGGTAATTCATCAACATTGCCAACCGATTCAAAACTTGCGCTCTAGAACAGACATTCTGGGCTTAATTTAGTCGATAGCCCTGCCATTCCGGTGACCCACGTCATGGCTCCAGCCAGCAAACGCTCCCTGTCTCAACTTCGCAACGGCCCTCGCTGGCTCATGCCGATCATCGTCGCCTTGCTCATCTTCGGCATTGGCCTACGTTTCACGGAACTTGATGGCAAGTTCTTCTGGATCGACGAGATGATGACGGTCATGCGCAGCTCTGGCCACCAAGTGAAGCCGTTCTATGACAACTGGTTTGATAACCGCATCATCCCTATCCAGGCGGTGCAGTATTTTCAGCAGGTGCAACCCGGTGGCAGTTTCCAAGACACCATCACCGCCCTGGCCACGGAAGATGCCAAGCATCCCCCCTTGTTTTTTCTGATGGTGCGAGCTTGGTGCTCGGTCTTCGGCAGCTCTGTCGTATCGCTGAGGACCATGGCGGCGATCGCCAGCCTCTTGATTTTCCCAAGCATCTACTGGTTCTGTCGGGTGCTATTTCCCCAGCAGCCCCTGGTCGCCAAACTCAGTCTGGGCCTAGTCGCAGTCTCCCCCATTTACCTGCTCTACGCCCAGGAGGCCCGCGCCTACAATATTTGGCTCGTCGCCGTGCTAATTTCCAGCACCGTTCTGCTGCAGGCCACCTTCCAACCATCCTGGCCACGCTGGGTGGCCTATGTTGCCCTGGTCAGCTTTGGCATCTACAACCACACGATGTTTGTGATTGTTCTGTTCTCCCAGGGCCTCTACGCCCTCTTGGCGGGATGGATACACCGCAAATCCCAGCCGACCTGGCGAGGATTTCCCGCTCTCTGGGCCCAGTACTTGGGAGCACTGACCACCATTCTGCTCCTGTTCTCGCCCTGGCTGATCACAATCCTCACGACCCTGCGTGCCCTCTCCTACACCACGAGCTGGGTCACAGATTCAATTCCCACCTCCCAGGTGCTTCAACAATGGCTTTTAGGCATTTGTAGTCCGTTTTTTGACCGGGGGGACCTGAAGTTCTTTCGCGTCATAGGTGATGCAGAAGTGGGGCAGATCACCTACTGGCCTTACCTCCTTCTGCTCACCGGTCTCTTGGGGAGCTTGGTGTACCTCTATCGCCATGCCCCTCGACATGCCTCAATTCTGCTTCTCTGCATCATTGGCGGTCCTGTGCTCTGGTTGCTACTCCCCGATCTTCTCCTAGGCGGGCAGCGCTCCATTACCCCTCGCTATTGGCTGGCAGCTTACTCGGCGCTGAGCATCGCCCTAGCCTATGTTTTTGCCCAGTTACTATCCCGGCCTGCATCGCTCAGGCAGTTCCGGGAGTTGGCTGCGCCATCACGCCTGGGAGCATACCTCTGGCCAGGGCTCCTCGCTGTGATGTTTACCCTCCAACTCAGCTCCTGCCTCAACATCCTCCAAGCCTCTACCTGGTGGAGTAAATATCCCTACGATTTTCCTGAGGTGGCAGCAGCGATTAATGCCGTCGATCGCCCCCTCGTCATTAGCGACCAAACCGGAGCCAACCCGGGTTACCTCATCAGCCTGAGCTACATGATCAAACCCGGCGTCGATTTACAACTGGTTCAATCGCCAGAATTAGCCCCCCTTCCCGAGGGCTACGATGCCGTCTTTCTCTTCGACAACTACACCGAAGCAGAAGGCCCCTTGCACGAGCTCTACAGTCAGAGTCAGGGCGTCCCTGCAGTTCCCATTGCAGCCAATATGCTCTGGCAGCTCCAGCTCCCCGCCCCAGCTCTCCAGGGAGATTCCAAATGAGCCCCCAGGGGTAAGACCGCTCAGAGAGACCGAGGCTAAAGCCCTCCCTCTCACCGTCTAGAGGCCGTTGCTATGTTGAACGGACCCAATTCCACAGGACCGCCTTACCCGAGGCAATCCGTGGGTCTACTCCTCCAGCACGGCTGACTCCCATGAGCATTGACAGAAAAATTTCCCCGGC
>CALLPZ010000182.1 GCA_938015405.1 uncultured Pseudanabaenaceae cyanobacterium | reverse complement strand
CCATCACCATGACTGAGGTTGATGATGCGGTAGACCGCGTTGTCGCAGGCATGGAAGGCACGCCTTTGATGGATGGTAAGAGCAAGCGTTTGATTGCTTATCACGAAGTAGGCCATGCCATGGTGGGAACCTTGGTTAAGGACCATGACCCCGTACAGAAAGTGACCTTGATTCCTCGCGGTCAGGCCCAAGGGTTAACCTGGTTTGCACCTGATGAGGATCAAAGCCTCGTTTCTAAGAACCAATTGATCGCTCGCATCATGGGTGCTCTTGGCGGCCGTGCTGCTGAGGAAGTTATCTTTGGTGAAGATGAGATTACCACCGGTGCTGGTAACGACATCCAGCAGGTGGCTGGTATGGCTCGCCAGATGGTTACTCGTTTCGGTATGTCTGACCTGGGTCAGCTGTCCTTGGAAAGTGAGAGCCCTGAAGTGTTCTTGGGCCAAGGTCTAATGAGCCGCAGCGGTGAGTACTCTGAGCGCGTTGCCAAACAGATTGACGAAGCTGTTCAGAAGATTGTGCACAGCTCCTACGCTGACACCCTGGCCATCATGCGTGACAACCGCGAAGTGATGGATCGCCTCGTGGATCTGCTGATTGAGCGAGAAACCATTGATGGTGACGAGTTCCGTCAAATCGTTTCTGAGTATGCTGAGGTGCCTGAGAAAGAGCGGTTTACGCCGGTTCTCTAGGATTGCGCTTGGCTCAGAGATGAGCTGAACTTCGAGTCGTTATGAATGCAGAGAGGCAGGGCGCCATTGCGCCTTGCCTCTCTTTACGTTTGGGGTTTTGCTACTTCATTTCGATCCGAGTCCTAGAGCCTTAACCTGTCTTCTTCCTCAGCTCCTCATTCTGATACTGGGGGTGAGGAAAATAACCAGGACAATGATTTTGCCTTCCATTTCTCCTTGCCTCAGAATTGAGGGGGAGGGGGACAGCGATGGCCGAACTCAGGCTGATACCCAGTATTTATCGGATATTGGGGCTCAGTGGCGCTCGATTTCCACCGGTTGCTTCGCGAGTTGGCACAGTTGTGTGCCCCCAGAATATTCAGGGTTCAGCCATGGAATTTGGCCTGAAATATAGCTCCAGTGGCCTAACTGGAATTTGTCCCGCTTGGGGATCTGTCCCTTCTATTGAGCGTTGGTCAAGCGAAATGCTTATACTCCAGAGAGTCTAAGCATTTTGTCGTAGCCAAAATGTTTTGCCAGTTGCCTGAGTCAGTCGCCCTGGCAGCGATCGCCCGAGTCCGCTACCCTAATTCTTCCAAATTCATCCTTGAGGAGACCCACAATGACCGCTGTTGCCACTACCCCTCTTATGCCGGAGGAGCAGAATAACCTTCAAGCCGCAGCGGACTACAGTCAGGTGCAGTCAGTGCCTGAGATGTGGGCCCTGGCGGCCCAACGTTTTGGTGAGACTTTGGCGGTGCGCGATCCCCATGGCAAGCCTGCAACTGAATACACTTACCAGGCGGTGTTCGAGCAGATCCAGGCCTTTGCCATTGGTTTGCAGCAGTTAGGCTTGAAGGCGGGCGAACACACTGCCCTGATTGCGGATAACAGTCCACGCTGGCTGATGGCGGACCAGGGCATTATGGCCACTGGCGGAGTCGATGTGGTTCGTGGCTCCCAGTCGGCTCGAGAGGAGTTGCTGTTTATCCTTCAGAACAGTGACAGTGTGGCGCTAGTGGTGCAGGACCTCGCGACGCTGAAGAAGCTCTGCCCAGAGCTGGGAGAGCTGGGTCTTCGTTTTGTGGTGTTGCTCTCCGATGAAGAACCGAGTGGGTTAGAGGGAGTGGAAGGACTGAAGCTCTTGAACTTTGGCCAGGTGATTGCGGCAGGTCAGGGCCATAGTCTTCAGCCCTCGCCCCGTCGCCAGGGTGATCTGGCTACCCTGATGTACACCTCAGGGACGTCTGGTATGCCCAAAGGGGTGATGCTGAGCCATGGAAATCTACTGTCCCAGGCAAGAGGTGCCAGCGCGGTGGTGCCGATTCAGCGAGGCGGCCTGGTGATGAGCATTTTGCCGATCTGGCATTGCTATGAGCGTACCTTTGAATATTTCTGCTTCTCCCAAGGGGCGACCCAGATTTACACCAATATTCGCTATGTCAAACAGGACCTCAAGGAATTTAAGCCTGATTACATGGTGGGTGTACCTCGCCTGTGGGAGTCCATCTATGACGGGATTCAGAAGCAACTGCGCAGCCAGCCTGAGAAGACGCAAAAGCTAGCGAAGTTTTTCCTCGATAACAGCGCGGCCTATATTGCTGCGAAGCGAACTTTGCAGGGCCTTGATCTGGAGAATTTGAATCCTTCTTCAGGGCAGAAGCTAAAGGCCATGGTTCAGTTGCCTTGGCGCTGGGTGATTCACCAAGTGGGCGATCGCCTGGTCTATGCCAAAATCCGCGAGGGTATTGGCGGTAACTTCCAGTTCATCGTCAGCGGTGGCGGTTCCATTGCGGATTACCTAGAGGACTTCTTCGAGCTCATTGGCGTAGAAATCCTGGGCGGCTATGGCCTAACAGAGACGTCACCGATTACCCATGTACGTCGTCCCTGGCGCAATCTGCGGGGGGCTGATGGCCAGCAACTGCCAGATACCGAAACCCTGATCGTGAATCCCGAGACCCGCCGTCCCTTGCCCCACAGTGAGCGGGGTCTGGTGCTGATTCGTGGGAAACAGGTGATGCAGGGCTATTACCAGAACCCTGAGGCAACCCAGAAGGCGATCGATGCGGATGGCTGGTTTGATACCGGTGATTTGGGCTGGCTGAGCCCCCAGGGGGATTTAATCCTGACGGGACGGGCCAAGGACACCATTGTGCTCACCAATGGTGAGAATATTGAGCCCCTGCCCATTGAGAATGCCTGTCTACGCAGTCCCTATATCAACCAGATTATGTTGGTGGGCCAGGACCAAAAAGCGATCGGGGCGTTGGTCGTTCCCGATCTCGATACCCTGCAAACCTGGGCTGATGGTCGAAATCTTGGTCTACAGTTTGCTGATGGTGCCCATTTAGACCAGAAGGAAGTACAGGATCTCTTCCGCCAAGAATTAAAGCGGGAGGTTCAAAATCGGCCTGGTTATCGCCCCGACGATCGTATTGTCGCTTTCAAGCTGTTAAGCCAGCCCTTTTCGATTGAAAATGGCATGCTGACTCAGACAATGAAGACCAAGCGCAACGTGGTTAGATCGCAATACCAAGCTATCATTGACCAGATCTTTGTCTAAGTACACCTATAACCCTCGTAGAAAGACCTATGGATGACGCTAACAACTCGCTGCTTCTCAAGCGCACCATTAATGTGAAAGCTGTGGTGACCCCTCGGTGGAAAGAGGAGGCTCAGCAACAGCTTCAAGACCAAATCAACCAAATGGACAATCAACTGCAGCAGCTTGATATGCAAGCACAGCAGATGATCTCTGAGATGCAGAAGCAAAGCGCTGAGCCCGATGGGCCCCAGGTCAAGCAGCAGATGGAAAACATCCAGACACAGGTCAATCAGAAGAAGAACGAAATTCTGACCCAGAAGAACAAGACCCTGCAGCAACTTCAGCAAGTTCAAATGCTGGAGATGGATCAAGAGGTTAACCAGGGACAACTGGAAAGCTTCTTCAACCTGAATAAGGGCGACAACCTCGTTCAAAAAATGCAGGTAGAAGTGCTGATCAAGGATGGTGTCGTAGAAGACATTCGTGGTGGCGTTTAGCACCGTGATTCCCGAAGCCCCTAGGACGGGTGTCCAGGCCAAGCCCTGAGCTAGTCCAAAGGGGAAATTTTAGGCGGAGCCATTCTCTTGGCTCCGCCTTTGTCGTGGGGAGCGCTCCCGGGATACAATCTCAAAGGCCAAAAAGTCCCCATGCCAAGGTCTGTGGGCCATCGGAAAAGGGACTTGGAGCGCTGCAATTTGCTCGGTTGCCCTGGCCCAATGGGTTACTGACCAAGACCACCACCCATCAATAACCTGAACTGCCTCATTTGCGATTGCCATGGGAGGGCAGTTCTCAGGTTTGATTTAGACGCAGTTTGAGAACAGGATTCGGAACACCACCCCATGATTCACGAAGTATTTATGCCCGCCCTCAGCTCCACCATGACGGAGGGCAAAATCGTTGACTGGGTGAAGGCCCCCGGTGACAAGGTGGAGAAGGGCGAGACGGTGGTGATCGTCGAATCCGATAAGGCTGATATGGATGTGGAGACCTTCAATGAAGGCTATCTCGCAGTCATCGTGACTGAAGCAGGAGAGACCGCTCCCGTGGGTGAGGCGATCGCCCTGATTGCTGAAACCGAAGCAGAAATCGAAACGGCGAAGCAACAAGCTGCCAGTGCAGGTAAGCCTGCCGCTGCTCCTGCTGCCGCTGCTCCTACGGCTGCCGCTGCTGCTCCTACAGCCGCCCCCGTCGCTGCTGCTCCCGTTGATGCCGCTCCAGCCGCTGTCACTGCGCCTAAAGCGAGTGGTCGTGTCATTGCTTCTCCCCGGGCTAGGAAGCTCGCGAAAAAAGCAGGCCTCGACTTGGCAACCCTAACGGGTAGCGGCCCCCACGGTCGCATTGTGGCAGCAGATGTGGAAGCCGCTAGCGGCCAAAGCTTGCCTAGTAAAGTTGCTGCCGCTGCTCCAGCTGCCGCCCCTGCAATCGCAGCAGCGCCTACGCCTCCTCCTGCAGCGCCGGGCGAACTCAAGCCCTTCACCGGTCTCCAGCAGGCAGTGGTGAGCAACATGAACGCTAGCCTGACCGTGCCGGTTTTCCGCGTGGCCTACAGCATCACCACGGATGCTTTGGATGCGCTGTATAAGCAGGTCAAGCCCAAGGGCGTCACCATGACAGCCTTGCTAGCCAAGGCGGTTGCCAATACTTTGGCGAAGCATCCCGTTGTCAACGCAAGCTTTGCGCCTAGCGGTATTCAGTACAGCTCTGCTGTGAACATTGCCGTTGCAGTGGCCATGCCCGATGGCGGCTTGATTACTCCGGTCCTCCCCCAGGCGGATCAAATGGACTTGTACTCCTTGTCCCGCCACTGGAAAGACTTAGTTAGCCGTGCCCGCTCCAAGCAGCTCAAACCCGATGAGTACAGCACGGGAACCTTCACCATTTCCAACTTGGGCATGTTTGGTGTGGATACCTTTGATGCCATCCTGCCCCCTGGTCAGGGGTCAATCTTGGCCATTGGTGGCTCTAAGCCCCAGTTAGTTGCCAATGCTGACGGTAGCTTCGCGGTGCGGAAACAAATGACTGTCAATATCACCAGTGATCACCGCATTATTTACGGTGCTGATGCTGCTGCCTTCCTCAAGGACTTGGCTGACTTGATTGAAAATAATGTTCAGTCTTTGACGCTCTAACAGCTTGGCTGAAGCTTACATTTGGTGAGAATTGGTAGCTGAGGCTACCGCTTAGGTCTCAGGCGCTGGAATGGTTTTGATTAACTACTCCGGCGCCTGTTTCGTTTTAAAAAGCTCTGTGGGTTGAGAGAAGCATTTGGCGAAGAAGATGGGAAATTTAAATGTGGAGAGAGAGATTTAGTCTCAGGGGTCTCGTCATTTATTTTGTTGGGGTGTTGGCTGGGTCTGATGATGGGAGACCATCAGTTTTTGCGATGTCTCCATCACTCGATTTCTCAATTTTTTTGCTCTAGACAGGTTGGGGTTGGCAGTTTGCTTTTGCTTCAGATGCTCTGCTCTTGTCTAAGACTGTCGGGCGAGGTGTCCGGTTGTCTCGGAGCTGTTTAGAGGATGGGGAGTTTCGTTGTGTCTCGTCCTTGCTGGACCCCTGGAGTAATGTCTGGAGAAAAGATTGATCCCCCTGGTTTTGTTCTCTCTCAATCTGTTTTGCCCTGTGGGGCTTAGGTTTTAGCGATCGCCCATGTTCCAGTTTCTTAAGACCGTCCTTGCAACCGTTGTTGGTCTAATTCTTTTCACAATCCTGGGCTTTGGCGGGTTAACCGTGCTGGTTCTGAGTGCTGCCAATACTGAGCCTTCGGTGCCTAAGGCACGCAAAAAGTCGGTCTTGGTTTATGACCTTGGTACCCAAGTCCAGGACACGCCCACGGGGGAGAGTATTTTGGCTGGGGGCTATTTGCCTGATTCTGGGTTGGCGTTGCGTAGTGTGACCCGGGCCATTGAGGCAGCAGCGGAGGATGACAAGATCGTGGCGCTGTATCTCCAGGGGAGTAGCGGGGCGGGCGGCGGCGGCTTTGCCAGCATGGCGGAGATTCGTGAGGCTTTGCAGCTGTTTCGAGATGCAGGGAAGCCGATTTTCGCCTATGACAGTGATTGGAGTGAGATGGAGTATTTCCTAGGCTCCGTCGCCAACACTGTTGCGATTGATCCCATTGGCGACCTTGCCATGGATGGCTTTAGCGCAGAGGTGCGTTTTTATGCCGGTGCTCTAGAGAAGTATGGCGTGGGCATGCAGGTCATTCGGGTGGGCAAGTTTAAGTCTGCTGTGGAGCCTTTTCTCGAGAAATCTCTCAGTGCAGAGAATCGTAAGCAGACAGAGGCGTTAATTGGTAGCCTCTGGAGCAATTTCCTGGTGACTGTGGCGGAGAATCGAGACGTCACTGTGGCTCAGTTACAGGGCATTGCTAATGATGTAGGTCGTTTGTCGGCAAATGAAGCGCTGTCAAAAAAGCTGGTTGATCGGGTCGCCTATGCGGATGAGATCGCGGATGAGCTGAAGGAGTTGACCGGTGGGGAGGATGACGAAGGTTTTCGTGAAACGAGCCTGTCGGAGTATGTTTCTTTTCGACAGGAACGCCAGAAAAACAATAGTCAGCCCGAGGGCGATCGCCTGGCTGTGCTCTATATGGAAGGGGAAATCATTAGTGGCTCTGGCTTCCGCGATGTGATTAGCAACGAGACTATGGTGGAGCAGCTGCGGGAGCTGCGTTTGGATGAAGATATTAAGGGCGTGGTGTTGCGGGTTAATAGCCCGGGGGGAAGTGCGATCGCCTCCAGTCAAATCGGTCGTGAAGTGATTTTGCTGAAAGAAGCTAAGCCTGTGGTGGTTTCCATGGGAAACTATGCCGCTTCGGGGGGCTACTGGATTGCTGCCCCGGCGAATAAGATTTTTGCTGAGGCTGGGACGATTACCGGTTCTATTGGCACTTACAGTTTGTTGCCCAATGTGCAGAAGTTAGCCAATGACAATGGGGTGACTTGGGATGCGGTGAAAACGGCTCCCTTTGCGAATAGCGATACTATTGCTCGGCCGAAGACGGCGGCGGAGTTGGCGTTGCGTCAGCGAACTGCGAATGAAATTTATGGTCGCTTTCTCGATTTGGTGGCTGAGGGGCGCGGTATGGAGCCCGAGGCTGTGGCTCAAGTGGCGGAAGGTCGGGTTTGGAGTGGGATGAATGCTAAGGGGTTGGGTTTGGTGGATGAGTTGGGTGGCTTAAATGACGCGATTGAGGCTACGGCAGCTTTGGCTGAGTTAGAGGAGGGGGATTGGAGTTTGGAGGAGTTTCCAGCGCGTCGTAGTTTTGAGGAGGAGTTGATTGAGGAGTTTTTCTCGGGGGCTCCGGAGACTCGGGGGCAGTTGCGGCGGGTGGCTGAGGCGTCTAAGCCTGGGTTGCCGGTGTTTTGGGCGAAGCAGTTGGAGGTGGTGCAGGATGATTTGGAGCCGCTGTTGTATTTGAGCGATCCTAAGGGGCTTTATACGCGGCTGCCATTTAGCTTGGATATTCGTTAGGGCTTTTGGGGTTAGGCGTATCGTTGCTGGGGGAAAAGGCAAGGCTCAAATCCATGAGAGCCAGCCCTCACCCAATGTTTTTTGGCTCGCCAATGGGGTACAAAGTCTCCCCCCAATGGATTACCCCCTGCTAAGGGAGCTGGGTTGCTTCACTGTTTGAGGTAAGGACTGTATGCAACGATGCGATGACTGGCGTTGTTGTTGTGGGAGGCGGTGATGATTTGGGGGCCTGAGTTGGATTATCGCGCGTTGGTCCAAGTCCCTCGTGTTGGCTCCCAGATCGGGGCAGGGGGAATCTGAACGCAGAACAATGGTTCTGGCTTTACTCTCTCTCCCGAGTTTTGGATTAGGGTCTTTGGGGGCTGTCGAGTTCAGCTTTTGAAGTAGTCCGAAGTTTCTTTCTTCTCTTTTGCCTGGGGCAGAGTTGAGTGGGTGGTAGTTTCGGTTATTGCTGGCCCAGTTGGTTGCGTCCGTTGCGGATGATGCGCATCATTTCGTTGAGGCGCAGTTCCATGTCTTGGAGGACTTTGTCGGCGTATTCGTCGGCACCGCGCTGGATCTCTTCGCTTTCGTCGATCGCGGTTCGGCGCATGATTTCTAGGTCTTGCTTGGCGTTTTCGCGAATTTGCTCAACTTCTGCCAAGACTTGTTCGCGCAGTCCTTCGCATTCTTGTTGGACTTGCTGGCGAATTTGCTTGGCTTCCATTTCCGCTTGGCGAACGATTCCAAGTTCGTCGGTGAGGTCTTGGGCGCGGGATTCGGCTCCGGCGATGAGCTGGCGACCGTAGTTTTCGGCTTCTAGGACGACTTCTTCTCGTCGGCCAATAACTTCCTGGGCCATTTGGAAGGCTCCTGGAAGATTCAGTCGAATCATGTCCAGCTGGTCGAGTAGCTGCTCCTCGTCGATGAGGGTTTTGCCAGTCAGGGGCAAGCGAGGGCTATCGAGGATCATTTCCTCTAGCGCGTTGAGCTCCTGCTGGATGTCAACCCCGTCAAATTGCTCTACGGGAGGTTGGGCGACTGGGTTTACGGGTTGAGGGCCGGAGGGGCGCAGCATCGTTGGTAAATGTCTTTAGCGACGTGGGCGGGAACAAGATGGTCGACGGGGCCACCAAATCTGGCAACTTCCTTGACCACACTACTACTTAGGAAACTATATTCGTTCGACGTTGCAAGGAAAACCGTTTCGATGTCTTCTGCCAGGGTTTTGTTGGTGTGAGCCATTTGTAGCTCCATCTCGAAATCCGAGAGCACCCGCAATCCCCGTAGAATAACCTGCGATTGGTTGGATTTTGCACAGTCTACTGTTAAGCCATCAAAACTGGCGACTCTGGCATTGGGAAGATGGGCGATCGCCTCCCCAATTTGGGCGATGCGCTCCTCCATGGTGAATAGCGGTGTTTTGTTGGGGTTGCGTAGGATGGCGATGGTGACTTGCTCGAATAGGCGGCAGCCCCGGGTGACGATGTCGAGGTGGCCCAAGGTAATGGGATCAAAGCTGCCGGGATAGATCGCGTTCACGGTGGGGGGCTCTTGAGACAAACGTAATGTCAGATGGGTGGGGAGTGGGGCAGCTTAGCGATGCCAGTGGGCTTAGGTTGGGACGTTGTAAGAGGCTTTACGGAAGCTGCCGAAAAAATCATACCTGGGACCGCAGGGTGATGCTGAACTTCGGGGAAGTTGTTCATCCTGCCTGGGTTGGATCCTTACTATTCAGCCTAGGACAGCGGCTGACAGGGAGCAAAACAAGGGAGAATTACAGGGGTGTAAATCTTTTTTGATGGGAGCTGAGCAAGCGATGCTAGATGAACAGGCCAAAAAGACAATGCTACGCAAGATCCCCCATGGGCTCTACATTTGCGGTGTGAAGGATGGCGATGAGGTGAATGGATTTACGGCTAGCTGGGTGATGCAGGCTTCCTTTGCGCCTCCTCTCGTGGTGAATTGCATTAAAAATGACTCCAGCTCCCATGCCATGGTGAAGTCCAGTGGCGTTTTTGCTCTGAGTGTTCTTGAAGATGGTCAGAAGGAGATGGCGGCGAAGTTTTTTAAGCCACTCCGTCGGGCGGGTAATAAGTTTGAGGATGTGGAGTTTGAAATTGGCCCTGAGACTGGCTGTCCGGTGATTAAGGATAGTTTGGGCTATGTGGAATGTAAGGTGGTTGGCTCGGTTGAGCATGGTGACCACACGGTGTTTGTCGGGGAAGTGGTGGGTGCCGGGGTACATCGCGAGGGTAAGGCGTTGAACCTTGAGACCACTGGCTGGAATTATGGAGGTTAGGTAATGCTCTAGGGGCGGGACTCTCGCCCCTGCTGTTGCTAGATCTTGTTTGTGTTTGCTGACATTCTCTTATCGCTATGCCTTTAATTAAAGTTCAGACCTCTGTTGCGGCTCCAGCAAAGGATGCTGCTGAAGCATTGCTGAAGCAGTTATCTGCGAGCTTGGCGAAGCATTTGGGTAAGCCAGAGTCCTATGTGATGACGGCGTTGGAGCCGGAGACGGCGATGACGTTTGCTGGCTCTACGGATCCGGTTTGCTATGTGGAGATTAAGAGTGTGGGCTCGATGTCTGCGGATCAGACGAAGGCGATGAGTGCCGACTTTTGTGAGCAGATACATGGGGCGCTGGATGTGGCGAGCGACCGCATTTACATCGAGTTTGCTGATGCGAAGGGCTATCTCTGGGGCTGGAATGGCCGGACATTTTAGTTAGATTCGGTTGGTTTTGCAGCGGGTGCACAGTAGTGGATCCCTTTGGACCAACCGTATGGGTTTGGGCATTGATGGATGGGTGAATGGCTAATTTGGGTTTGTATGTTGCGGTGACCAATCATGGCTTTGGCCATGCAACGAGGGTGTCGGCGGTGCTGGCGGAATTGCAGCGTCGTCGGCCTGAGATTGAGTTGACGCTGGTGACCTGTGCTCCAGAGTGGTTGTTAAGGGCTTGTATTCCTGGGCCATTCACCTATCGCCCTAAGGTTTTGGATATTGGGGTAATCCAGGGGGATAGCCGCTTTATGGACAAGGCGGCGACCTTGGCCAAGCTGAGGGAGATTCGCGATCGCCAAGCCGACATCATTGCCGAGGAGTCCGCTTTCATCCGCGACCAGGGCATCGGCTTAGTGCTGGGAGATATTCCGCCCTTGGCAGCTCCGATTGCAAAAGCCGCTGATGTTCCCTGCTGGATGATGGGAAATTTTGGCTGGGACTATATCTATCAGCCTTGGATTGCTGAGGATGAACAGTTTGGTGAGCTATGTCGATGGATTGGGGATTGCTTTGGCCTATGCGATCGCCTCTTCCGCTTGCCGTTTCATGAGCCCATGTCGGCGTTTCCCCAGGTCGAGGATGTGGGCCTGACGGGGAGTAATCCTAACTATGAACCTGAAGTCTTACGTCAGCGTTTTGGCATCACGGCTCCCAAGGCGAAGACGGTGTTGATGACCTTTGGCGGGCTAGGAATCGACGATATTCCCTATGCTGGACTGGCCAATTTCCCCGATTGGCAGTTCATTACCCTGGATCGGGATGTACCAGAGTTGCCCAATCTTTGCCGGGTAGATGGAGTGGAGTATCGGCCCGTGGACTTTATGCCATTGTGCGATCGCATTCTTTCCAAGCCTGGCTATGGGACTTTTTCCGAGGCCTGTCGCCAAAATGTGGGAGTGATGACGATCCAGCGAGAGGGCTTCAGCGAAACACCGCTCCTGATGGCAGGGCTGAAGCAGCAATTACCCCATCGTATTTTGAGCGATGAGGATTTCTTTCGGGGAGACTGGGCCTTTTTGCGAGAGCCCTTGGTGACTGCTGGGTCAGCAACAAAACTCGGCCATGGGGGGAATGGAGAGATTGCCGGGGCAATTTCTGATTTCTTTGAGCAGCCTAAATAAGTTTGAAAAGTTACTGCTTTAGAAAAATAATCACTAGCTGAGTGGTGATTGTTTTTACATTCTTTCGATACCCCAAATTGATTACTTCTTCTCTTTCTATGCAACAATTCCAGCGTGTTTTAAGGGTTCAAACCCCAGGAAAATCTCTTTCCAACGTCACGAGTCAGATTCGTAGCACTGTTAAAGATTCAGGTATAAAAACAGGGCTATGCCATCTTTTTTTACGCCACACTTCTGCGAGTTTAGTGATTCAGGAAAATGCAGATCCGGATGTCCTGCGGGATCTGGAAAACTGCTTTGCCCAGTTGGTGCCTGAGGGACCCCACTATATTCATGATGCAGAGGGGCCAGATGACATGCCAGCTCACATTCGTACTGCCCTGACTCATACCTCTGAACAGATCCCGATTTCCAATGGCAGATTAGTATTGGGCACTTGGCAGGGGGTTTACCTCTGGGAGCACCGAGATCGGAGCCATTCGCGGGAGCTGGTTATTCATATCACTGGAGAATAGGTTCCAGCAGGTGAGTTTTGTCGCGCTTGATGGGATGGGATTAACGGGAGCTGGTCCGTCAGTTACCTGGTAAGACTTGTCTTTAGCTGATGGATAGATTGGGGATTTCTACTAGATGGGGCTTGACCCTTCATCCGCAGTAATTCACCTGAACGAAGTATTAAATCGGACAATTAAATAGTTTTTGAATGTTGCAAAATTCACTCAATTCTTAGAATATGCGAGCGAATTCGCTCATTTTTGAAAATTGAATTAGGATTATTAAATGCATTTTCTAGGGTTGCTAAGGTTGCCTTAGTTCAATGCTGAGTTGAGTTTCTCGTGCATCCTACCAACGACCGGCTACGAGTCTCGTAGAACTCAGGGGTATCGATTCATGGTTAGCGTAACCATTCTCGTGATTGAGAATGAGGATTTCGTTCGGGAAAATATACTGGAATTGTTGGAAGCCGAGGGCTTCAATGCGGTGGGGGCTAGTAACGGCCGAGAGGGACTCGTTCTTGCGGGACTGCACCATCCCCAGCTCATCCTCTGCGATGTGATTATGCCGAATTACTCTGGTTTTGAGGTACTGGAGTCTTTGCGTTGTCATACGAAGTTGTCCAATACGCCGTTTGTGTTTATGTCGGCTAAGGCTGCTCCGGGAGATCGGGAGCGGGGGTTGAAGGCAGGAGCAGACTGTTACTTGACGAAGCCCTTTTCGTTGCAGGAGCTGCTGAATGTGATCGGTCGGGCGTTAGATTTGCCTAGGACTGGCTGAGCTGAGTGAGGGCTGTGCCGGTGACGCGGCAGATGCGCCAGTCTTGCATCAGCTTTGCGCCGATGCCCTGGTAGAAAGCGATCGCAGGTTCGTTCCAGTCCAAGACGCTCCATTCAAAGCGGCCACAGCCTTTGTCTATGGCTGTTTGGGCTAATTGCTTGAGCAGGGCTGTTGCGATGCCTCGGCGGCGATAGTCTGGCAGGACAAATAGGTCTTCGAGGTAGAGACCGGGCTTCATTAAGAAGGTTGAGTAGTTATAGAAGTAGAGGGCGAAGCCTGCGGTTTGGCCATCCCATTCGGCGATGATGACTTGGGCGCGGGGCGTTTGGCCGAAGAGGTGAGCCCAGAGGTCGTTGACGTTGCCGGTGACTTCGTGGCTGAGTTTTTCGTAGTCGGCAAGCTGTTGAATGAGGTTAACGATGGTGTCTACGTCGCTAGGAATGGCAGGGCGAAGTAGTAGCTTGGTGCTAGAGATGTCGGGCATGGGAGAGCAAGGTAGAGGCTGGGGCGATTGCTGGGTGAGCTTTTGCTGAACTGCGAAGTAAGCTCGGAGGGCGAAGGCTTTGCAAGATTGCTGGGCAAGATAATAGGAGCAGTCTAGCGGGAGACGGACATGGGCCAACGCACCACAGGAACGGGGGCAGGTGGTTCGAGGGCCGATGATTCCAGGCGACAGAAGTTCGGCGGGGGTGATGCGTCGGATGAGGATTTGCGGGTGTATGCCCAGCAGGGGGATTTGGCGGCGTTGCGGGATTTGTTGAATCAGCTGTTGGCGAAGCATGAGATTTTGGTTCACCCCGTGCCGAGTACGAATGGCTTGAATTTTGAGTTGGGGGCGAAACGTTTTCCCAAGGCACGGGTGGTGGCGACTGAGGTTGATCGGTTTTTAGTGGGGTTGCAGCCGTTGCCTTGGCAGCAGGTCTCGCTGTTGGCTTATCGGCTGAGTAGCCCGACGAAGAAGGCGTCGGCGATGCCGGAGTGGATTGAGCGGTTTGAGGTGGGTCAGTTTGTGGGGGGCTCCGCTCGGGCTCGTTCACTGCAGACTCGTCCAACGTTGGGTGGACCTAGTACTAGTTCAGTTCAGGTTCAAGATGGTGTGCAGCAAGGTTTGCGGAGCCAGAAGCCGATTGGTCAGGCTGGGATGGGTGGCTCAACTGCTCGCGCTAAGCATCATGTCTCTGTCGCTGCCCTTGGAGATAGTGAGAAGCTGCGCCCGGCTCAGATTACGCGGGAGAGTTGGCAGGCGTTGGGCATTGGCCTGGCTTTGGCGGCTGGAATTTCGGCGTTGGGCTTTTTGCGGGTGATTTTCTATGGCTTTGTGATTATGGTCC